>NZ_JBPJUQ010000014.1:0-178815 GCF_051192615.1 Streptosporangium sp. G11 | reverse complement strand
GGAAGTGGAAGCGCAGTAATGTGTGGAGCTGACCAGTACTAATAGGCCGAGGACTTGACCACAAAGCAACAAGCTTGCTTGTTTTGCTCGCGTCCACTACGCAATTCTGAGACAACAAACGGTGTTTGTGTGTTTCATAGGGTTACGGCGGTTATGGCGAAGGGGAAACACCCGGTTACATTCCGAACCCGGAAGTTAAGCTCTTCAGCGCCGATGGTACTGCACCGGGGACGGTGTGGGAGAGTAGGTCACCGCCGGACAATCTTTTCGAAGGGCCCCCACCAGTGGTGGGGGCCCTTCGTATTTTCACAGGTCTTTCCCGCTCGTGGCCCTTCCGCAGGGGTCCTCCCGCTGACCCACTGACGGCCCGCTCAGCGGGACCTTTCCCGGGCTCACGGGCCTTCTTGAGTTCACAGCAGGTCCCGGAAAAGTTCACAGCAGGTCCGGGGAAGAGGAACCCTGGAAACGAGCCGGGGTGACGGAATCCTGGACATGAAACCCTATACGTGGAGCTCGCCGGAAAGGACGGTCACCGCGTTTCCCGCGAGTTCGACCCGGTCGCCCCGTACTGCCGTGCGGACCACGCCCCCACGTTCCGACAGCTGGGCACCCACCAACCTGTCGGAGCCGAGCTTGGCCGACCAGTACGGCGCGAGCGCGCAGTGAGCGGAGCCCGTCACGGGGTCCTCCGGGACTCCGACTCGGGGAGCGAAGAATCGGGACACGTAGTCGGCGCCGGGGCGCGAGGCCCGAGCCGTCACGATGACTCCCCGCGCGTCCACGGCCTCCAGTGCCCGGAAGTCAGGGGCGGCGGCGAGCACGGCGTCCTCCGACTCGACCTCCACGAGATAATCCCAAACATTTTTTCCGATCCAAACAGGTTTAACTCCCAGCGCATCGATCAAGCCCTCTGGAGGGCTCATCGCTTGGAGTACTTTTGCCGGGAAATCCATGCTGATTAAACCGTATTTATCCCTGGTCACGGACAGGATTCCGCTCTTCGTTGAGAATTCGAGGGTTTCTGGGACCGTTCCTGTGGAATACAGCACATGCGCCGCGGCCAGGGTCGCATGACCACACAGGGTCACCTCGGTCACCGGCGTGAACCAACGGAGCGGGTACGGTCCGCCGTCCTCCGCCCCGAGCAGGAAGGCTGTCTCGGAGTGCCTCATCTCCGCCGCTACGGACTGCATCCAGGTGTCAGGGACTGGATTGCCGAGTACACAGACCCCGGCGGGGTTACCCTTGAAAAATTCATCGGTAAACGAATCGACCGTGTAGACGAGCATGACGCGATGCTAGCGGCGCCGGAGATATCGGTTGAAGTTGGGTCAGGGGATCGGGCAAAGTCGGGGATCAGGCAAACCAGTGCGGTAGCCGTACAAAGTGGAAATAAGCGCTGGGCGTGTCGCGTGGCGAACTTCTTGTCGTCGGTTACCGTCCAAGGTGTAGGGACAGGCCGGGTACGGCGTGATCCTGACGAAAGGACGAGCCGATGGGGGCAGTGCGCAAGGTGGCGAGCTACCTTGGCCTGGGCGGGGCCGAGAACTATGACGAGTCCTACGACTACGAGGACGAGGTCGAGGGCGAGGAGGAAGACTGGCAGTCTGCCTCGGAGCGTGCGGCCAAGCGCTGGCGCGCGATGAACGAACCTTCGCGGATCGTGATGCTGACGCCGATGAAGTACAACGACGCACCGGTCATCGGGCAGCACTTCCGCGACGGGCAGACCGTCATCATGGATGTCAGCGGGATGAGCACCGCCGAGGCCACCCGCATGGTCGACTTCGTCGCGGGACTGGCGTACGGCTGCGAGGGACGCATCGAGAGGATCGCGGAGAAGGTCTTCCTGCTGGCCCCCGCCGAAGTGGAGATCACCAACGGCTGACACCGGGGCGGCCTTGCCGGTACGGGTCCTGAATGATCGGAAGCGATCGGGCCCGGACGGGTGCGAGGCCGGCCTCGGCGAGGGAGCACGCGCCGGTGGCGAAGCCGCGTGGCGGTAAGCGTGCCGGCCTCGTCTCGCAGGTCCGCTACCCCCCGGCGGATCGTGTCGATGGCGAGGCCGCCGGCGCGAGAAGCGCGAGGCCTCTCAATAGATTCGAGGCGTTTCCGGTGATACGTGCCGATGGTGAGGTTGCTCACGCGGGAGACATGCCACCTCGCCTCGCAGGTTCGTGGCGTCTCCGGCGATATACACGGATGGCGAGGCCGTTCTTGCGAGAGGCATCGGCGGCGTGAGCCGGGAAGTACGCCGGTGGTGGCCGGTCAGCCCGCTCGGGGACCTCGGCGGAGCAATCGGGTGAGTTCGGTCAGGTCGGAGGTCGCTGTCTTGATCCGGCCCTCCGACTCGTGGGCGTACTCGTGCAGTGCCCACACCGCGCCCTGGGCGAGCTCCCTGAGCTCGGCGAGCTGCGTGACGACATACTCGGCGTCCGCTCGCTCACGCTGCCGCCTGCGCCACAGCCTGTATGCGCCTCCCGCGGCCGGCAGGGGCGCGAGCAGCGCGAGCGGCAGGAGGGGGAGAACGAGCGCGACCACGAGGATCACCGGGACCAGGGCGAGCAGCGCGTAGGCGGCCCAGGGGCGGCCGCGCACCGGCGCTCCCTCGGTGGCGATCCGCTCCTCGGCGGCCCCCAGCGACTCGGGGTCCGGACCTTCGGGTCTGAGCGTCACGCGGTGGCCGAGGATCGGTATGGTGACCGACTCGGGGGCCTCCGCGCGGGTGGCCTCGGCGAGACTCTCGCCCGCCGACCGCACGATGGGCGCGGCCACGTGCAGCGCGATCGCGGCCAGGTAGGGGTGGGAGCCCGGGCGCAGGTCACCGAGCAGGTGGCCGGTGAGCGGTCTCGTCGGCCGCTCAGGGGTGCCGGAACCCGTCAGCTGGCGGAGCACGGTCAGCGGCTCGTCCTCGCTCCACACGACGTTCGCCTCGCCCGAACGGTCCGCCCGCGCCGCGGCCAGGATCGCGAGATCGCCCAGTTCCCCGGCCGCTTCCTCCGTACGGCCACCTGCCTCACCGGCCGCGTCACGGTCTGCCCGAGCCACGGAGTCGCTCACGGAATCGGTCTTCTCGGCGGCGGCACCGTCGCCTGCCCTGCTCTCGCGGGCCGAGGTGATCTCGGCGCAGCGGTCGAGCAGGTGGGCCAGCCGGGCGGCGGCGTGTACGGGGGCGGCCAGCTCGGGGAGCTTGGCGAGCTCGCCGAACCCGGCCAGGGCCGGTGACACGGCCGTGGAGGGCTCGTCGGGGATCAGCGCGCGCAGCCACCGGTCGGGCTCGGAGGCGGGAGAGGCGGCCACCGCGTCGAGCTTGCGGAGAACGAAGATCTTGCCCGCCGGGCCGTACGCCCCGCGGGCGGCGGCGAGCCAGAGCGCCCGCTGGCCGTGGGTCACCGGGCGGTCCAGGGACAACTCTCCGAAGGCGGTACCGAGCCATGAGGCGTGGATGCGGTCGCCCTGGCCGGCCACGGCGAGGGCGAGGCAGAGGAAGAGCGCGGTCCGCTGCTCGTCACGCTGCGCGGCGCGGGCGAGGGGTTCGAGTGACTCCTCGCCCCGCATGAGCAGCACGAGCGCCTCGACGGCCGGAGCCAGCCAGTGATCGGACACGTCTTCGAAGCCCGCCGGCATCCCGGTGGGGACGGTGCCGGCGGCCAGCTCGGTGAGGAGAGTGTCGGCGCGGCGCCGCAGCTCTGTCTCCGCGTTCGAGGTCTTGGGATTTGAGCTCTCGGTGTGAGAGGTCTCGGTCCGCGAGGTCTCAGCGTTCGAGGTCTCGGTGTTCGATATGTCGGTCCGCGAGGTCTCGGCGTGCGCATTCGCGGTCAGGCCCGTTTCCACGATCGCGGTCAGCTCCGTGTCCAACGTCGCGGCCAGGCCGGTGCTCGGGTTCGCGGTGTCCGTGCTCAAGTTCGCGGTCAGGTCCGTGCTCAAGGCAGAGAGCTCCCCGAAGTTGTGACCGATGACCGCGCCAGCGTATTGCGCTTCGGACATCCCCGCAGGGAGGCGCGCCGAACATGACTTTGCCAGACGATCGCCTTCATTTTCCGAATAAAGACGATCATCTGGTGGACAGGTTACATGCGCTCGGGCACCGGGACGCCGAGAAGGCTCAGGCCGGTCTCCAGAACCTTCAGGGTCAGCGCGCACAGGGCGAGCCGCGAGGCGCGGGTGGCCTCGTCGACGTCGTCCCTCAGCACCGGGCAGTTCTCGAAGAACGTGGTGAAGGCGCTCGCGGTGTCGAAGAGGTAGGAGGCGAGCTTGTGCGGCGCCGAGTTTTCGGCCATCTCCGTGACGACCGAGCCGAACCCGAGGAGCTGCAGTGCCAGGGCGCGCTCGGCCGGGTGACCGAGCACGATCGGGCCGGTCGCCTCGGCCGGGACCACCCCGCCCCTGCGGAAGATGGAGCGGATGCGGGCCTGGGCGTACTGCAGGTAGGGGCCGGTGTTGCCGGTCAGGGCGAGCATGCGGTCGAAGTCGAAGACGTACTCGCTGTCGTGGCTGACCGACAGGTCGGCGTACTTGACCGCGCCCATGCCGACGGCGTGCGCGATCTCCGTGCGCTCGGCGTCGGTGTAGTCGCTGTCTCTGAGCACCTCGGCGGCCCTGGTCTCGGCCTCGTCGAGCAGCTCCACGAGCTTGATGGACTTCCCGCTCCTGGTCTTGAACATCTTGCCGTCGGAGCCCAGCACGCTGCCGATCTGGACGTGCTCGGCCCTGACGTGGTCGGGCAGCCAGCCCGCCAGCCTGGCCGAGTCGAACACCATCGACATGTGCAGCGACTGGGTCGCGCCGATCACGTAGAGGATGCGGTCGACCTTGAGGTCCTGGACCCGGTAGCGGATCGTGGCCATGTCGGTGGTGCCGTAGCCGTAGCCGCCGTCGCTCTTGCGGATCATCAGGGGCAGCGGCTGGCCCTCGCGGCCGATGTAGCCGGGCGGGAAGACGCAGAGCGCGCCGTCGCTGAGGACGGCGATGCCGCGTTCTTGCAGCTCGTCACAGACCTGGGCGAGCACGTGGTTGTACATGCTCTCGCCGGCGAGGTCGGCGTCGGTCAGCGTCACGCCGAGCTGGACGTAGACCTTGTTGAAGTAGCGGACCGTGGCGTCCATGAAGATGTGCCACAGGCGCATCGTCTCGGGCTCTTCGGCCTGGAGGGTGACGACGCGGGCCCGGGCGCGCCCGTTGAACTCGGGGTCGGTGTCGAACTTCAGGCGGGCCGCCTGGTAGTAGGCGTTGCCCTCGCCGGCCTCCAGCTGGGAGACGGCGGCCTCCTCGCCGATGTCGAGCAGGTGCTCGATGAGCATGCCGAACGGCGTGCCCCAGTCGCCGAGGTGGTTCTGCCGGATGACCTTGTGGCCGAGGTGCTCGTGGACCCTGGCGAGAGCGTCACCCACGATCGTCGTACGCAGGTGGCCGACGTGCATCTCCTTGGCCGCGTTGGGCGCCGAGTAGTCGATCACGACGGTCTGCGGCGAGGTGGGCAGGCTCACGCCGGTGCGCGGGTCGGCCAGGATCTCGGAGGCGCCCGCCGCGATCCACTCGTCGGAGAGGGTCAGGTTGAGGAAGCCGGGGCCGCTGACCTCGACGGTGCCGGGGAACGGGTCGTCCTGGGCGTCTCCGGCCCGGCCGGTGAGGTGCTCGGCGATCTTCTGGGCGACCTCCCGCGGGGTTCCCGGCAGTCGCTTGCTCAGGCTCATCGCCACGTTCGCCTGGTAGTCGGCGAACTGCGAGGGACGGATCAGCGGGTCTGCGTCGGAGTATTCCGCACCGAAGGCGGCGGCCAGCGCCTGCTGGACGCGCTCGGTCAGTGCGAGCTGCGGGTCGGTCATGCTCCAAGGGTATCGGCTGGCCGGTCCTGAACCGATTGGATATCACCCTGGATCGGCCTCGTACGGCGGGATCGCACGATCATGAAGACGCCCGTCAGCACGACCCCGGCGGCGACGCCGAGTCCGGCCGCGGTGAGACCGGCCGCGGGGCCGCCGAGGGTGAGGGCGAAGAACTCGCGGGCGAACGGGACCGCGAGGGCCAGCGCGAACAGCCCGGCCATGGAGGCCACGAGCGCGACCCGCCACCAGACGTACGGGCGGGCGACCAGGACCAGCACCCACCAGGCGGCGACGAACAGCGTGATCACCGCTGAGGTGCGGCTCTCCTCCAGGGTGGAGGACCCGCTCTGGGCGATCCAGTACGACAGGTAGACGGCGGTGGCGCAGACGATCCCGGCGGGGACCGCCAGGCGGAGCACCCGGGGCACGAAGCCGCTCCTGGCGCGCTCGTTGCTCGGTGCGAGCGCGAGGAAGAACGCGGGGATGCCGATCGTCAGCGCGTTGACCAGCGTGGAGTGCCGGGGCGCGAACGGGAACGCGAGCCCGATGACCCCGGTGAGCAGGGAGAGCACGATCGCGTAGAAGGTCTTGGTCAGGAAGAGCCCGGCGACCCGCTCGATGTTGGCCAGCACCCGGCGGCCCTCGCCCACCACGGAGGGGAGACTGGCGAAGCCGTCGTCCATCAGCACGATCTGGGCGACCGCCCGGGTGGCGCCGCTGCCGGAGCCCATCGCCACGCCGAGGTCGGCGTCCTTGAGCGCGAGCACGTCGTTCACGCCGTCGCCGGTCATCGCGACCGTGTGCCCGCGCGACTGGAGCGCGCCGACGAACAGCCGCTTCTGGTGCGGGCTGACCCGGCCGAAGACGGTGTTGGACTCCATGATCTCGGCGAGCTTCTCCGGGTCGTCCTCCGGCAGGGTGCGGGCGTCCACCGCGCGATCCCCGCCGGGGATGCCAAGGGAGGTGGCGATGGCCGACACCGACTCGGGGTTGTCGCCGGAGATGACCTTGACGGTGACGCGCTGCTCGGCGAAGTAGGCGAGGGTCTCGGCCGCGTCCGGGCGGATCCGCTGCTTGAGAACGACGACGGCCGCGGCCTCGACGGTGCCGAGGTCGTCGGGGTCGCGCAGCGAGGCGACCTCGCACAGGGCGAGCACCCGCAGGCCGGTGGCGGCGAGCGCCCCGGCCTCGTCGTACGCCGGGCTGCCGGGCGGCAGGAGGACGTCGGGGGCGCCCAGGACCCAGCCGCCGTGATCTTCGAACTCGGCGCCGCTCCATTTGCGGGCCGAGGAGAAGGGGACCTTGGCGGTGGCGGTCCAGCCGGGGGAGTCGGGGTAGCGGGCCTGGACGGCGCGAGCGGTGGGGTTGGGGTCGGGGTCGAGGTTGGCCAGCGCGGCCAGTGCCTCGTGCACGGGCAGGTCGTCGCGGAGCGAACGGACCTCGCCCAGTTCCATGCCGCCCGAGGTGAGGGTGCCGGTCTTGTCGAGGCAGAGCGTGTCGACCCGGGCCAGGATCTCGATCGCGGGCAGCTCCTGGACCAGGCAGCGGCGCCTGCCCAGCCGGATCACGCCGACGGCGAAGGCGATGCTGGTCATCAGGACCAGGCCCTCGGGGATCATGGTGACGATGCCCGCGACCGTGCCGGTGACGGCCTCGCCGACACTCGTCTGCCTGCTGACCTGGCTCCAGGTGAGCAGGGCGCCGATGGGGATGACCAGCCAGGTCACGTACTTGATGAATCGCGTGACGCCTTCGCGCAGCTCCGAGTGGGACAGGCTGAACGCGCTGGCCTCCTCGGCGAGCCTGGCCGCGTAGGCGTCGCGGCCGACCCTGGTCGCGACGTAGGAGCCCCTCCCGGCGACCGCGAAGCTGCCGGACAGGACCTCGTCGCCGGGGCGCTTGTACACGGGGTCGGCCTCGCCGGTCAGCAGCGACTCGTCCACCTCCAGCCCGTCGGCGTCCACCGCCTCGCCGTCGACCAGCAGCTGGTCGCCGGGGGAGAGCAGGACGAGGTCGCCGAGCACGACCTGCCGGGGCGGGATCTCGGTGTCGGAGCCGTCCCTGCGGACCTTGACCGGGGACTCGTTGACGATGGCGAGCCGGTCGAGGGTGCGTTTGGCGCGGAGCTCCTGGACGATGCCGATGCCCGCGTTGGCCACGATCACCAGTCCGAAGAGCCCGTCCTGCCACTCCCCGAAGATCATGATCAGCACCCAGAGCGCGCCGATCACCCCGTTGAACAGGGTGAGGACGTTGGCCCTGACGATCGCCGAGACCGATCTGCTGGACCGGCGCCTGACGTCGTTGATTTGTCCCGCGGCCACGCGCTCGGCGACCTCGGCCGAGGTCAGCCCACGTTCCGCCACCTGCTCCACGCGGTCCCCCGTTGATCGACTGGGATTCAGGGTACGCGGGGCCGCGGTGTGAGGTGGGAGGTGTCACCCCATACACAGGAAATATCACCGCAGGTGGGTGGCCTGTGCGCGGCCTGTCATCGGCGGGTGTCACCAGGGGGCGGCGGCCCGTACCGGGTGTGTCAGTGTCATCCGGGGCGTGTCACGTCATCGGGGGCGTGTCACCGAAGGAGTGTCGTCAGCTCGCCAGGGGGGCCGCCGCGGGCGGTCACCAGAGGCGGTGCGTGCGGGGGGCGGAGGCGAGGCGCTCGCCGATGCGGTTCACCACGCCCTCCCTGGCCAGCGTGGTCGCGAGCACGCAGGCGGCGCTGATCCCCTTGGCGTGCGAGGCGCCGTGCGCGATGACCACGGTGCCGTTCAGGCCGAGCAGCACGGCCCCGCCGTGGACCTCGGGGTCGAGCCGCCGGTGGAGCTCCCTGATGCGCCTCTTCTGCAGCAGGCCGCCCACCCTGGCCGTCCGGCTCTCGTTGATCGTGTCGCGGAGCTCGGCGAAGGCGTAGCGGACGCTGCCCTCCATGGTCTTGAGCGCCACGTTGCCGGTGAAGCCGTCGGCGACGATGACGTCCACGGTGCGGGAGAGCAAATCGTGGCCCTCGATGTTGCCCGCGAAGTCGAGGCCCGGGGCGGCGGACAGCAGCTCGTGGGCTCGCTTGACGAGCTTGTTGCCCTTCTCCGGTTCGCTGCCGATGGTCAGCAGGCCGACCCTGGGGCTCTCGATCCCCAGGGCGGTTTCCGCGTAGGCGGCGCCGAGGTGGGCGAACTGCACCAGCATCTCCGGCTTGACCTCGGCGTTCGCCCCGGCGTCCAGCAGGACGGTCGGGGTGGGCCTGGTCGGCAGGGCGACGGCGATGGCGGGTCTGAGCACCCCGGGCTGCCCCCGGAGCCGGAGCTTTCCGGTGGCCACGATCCCGGCGGTGGACCCGGCGGAGACCACGGCGGCGGCGTCGCCTCGTCGTACGAGGTGGCAGGCGATGGCGATGCTGGAACGCGGGCGGCGGAGGCTGGCGAGGGCGCCCTCGTCCATGGCCAGCGCCTCCTCGGCCCGGACGATGGGGATCTCGGTGGTCGCGTCGTACCGGGAGAGCGCCTCGGACAGGAGGCGGGGGGCGCCGACGAGCACGATGGAGATGCCGTGCTCTCGTACCGCCTGCACGGCTCCGGCCACGATCTCGTCGGGGGCGTGGTCGCCGCCCATCGCGTCCAGGGCGATCGGCATGACGCCGGGAGCGTCGGTCTCAGGCAAGCGGTCACCTCGTGCGGGATGGTTTGTCCGCATCGTAGGCGGGCTTGGGACCTGATCGGTTCGTCGGGCCGATCAGGGAGTGCCGGGGAGATTCCAGTCGCTTCTCTCCCGCGAGACGATGATCTTGCCGAAGGTGGCCCGGCCGACGACCCTGATGACCGGGCCGTCCCCGTCACCCGTGCCGCCGGAGATGTCGCGCTTGGCGAACAGCGCGCCGACCTCGTCGATGACGTGGGCGTTGTGGGGGACCCTGACGATCAGCTTGCCGCAGTAGGAGTTGACCTCAAGGGTGATCTCGCGACCCGGGAGAACCGCGTCGGACAGGTCGACGATCAGCGCGCCGAAGGTGACGCTCAGTGCGGTGTGCCGCCCGGCGATCCAGCGTCCGCCGCGCACGACCTTGCTGAAGACGGCGGAGACCTGCTGCCGCTCGGAGGCGACTCCGTGGGCGGGAGCGGTGATGTCGGGCAGGTCGCGGGTGAGGGGGACGAGGTCGTCGATCGTGACGGCGGTGTAGGCGGCCTCCAGCCGGTCGGCGTGCTCGACGCTGGTCAGGCGGCCGGTGGCGAGCGCCTCACTCAGCACCGCGGCCACATGGTCGCGATCGGCGTCTGAGGCGCGCAGCACGGGGTCATAGGACGTCATGACTGAGAGTGTACGGCCATTCAAGATATATCGCGATATCTCCTCGGAGAGAAATCGCCGGGATATGGAACCGACCGTAGGTCGGTTTACGTCCTGTATGTAAGTGTCCTAGACGCGCGAAGGACTAGTGAGGTTTACGTCAACAAGGACAAAAAATCTCGACAGAGGACTGGTGATCTTGAACGAAGGCTCCAAGCGTGGGTTCCGGGCCTACACCGCGAAACACCTCGACGACCTGCTGTGCAGAGGCGGCCTGGGTGACGACGAGCGGCTCCGGATCAGAGCGGTGGCGACGGTGCTGCCCTTCCGTACCAACACCTACGTGGTGGATCAGCTCATCGACTGGTCGGCCGTCCCCGAGGACCCCATCTATCGGCTGGTCTTCCCCCAGGAGGACATGCTGCCCGAGGCGGACGTCACCAGACTGGCAGGTCTCCTGGAGGCCGGTGCGGGGAACGCGGAGATCCAGGCGGCCGCGAACAAGATCAGGATGAGGCTCAACCCGCACCCCGCCGGGCAGCTGGACCTCAACGTCCCGCGCGTCGGCACGGAGCCGGTACCCGGCATGCAGCACAAATACCCTGAGACGGTGCTCTTCTTCCCCAAGCAGGGGCAGACGTGTCACGCCTACTGCACCTACTGCTTCCGGTGGGCCCAGTTCATCGGGGCACCGGACCTGAAGTTCGCCTCCGACGACGTCGACGGCCTCGTCCGCTATCTCAAGGACCACCCCGAGGTGACCAGCGTGCTGTTCACCGGCGGCGATCCCATGATCATGGGTGAGTCCGTGCTCCGCCGCTATCTGGAGCCGCTGCTCGACGTCGAACAGCTCGAATCCATCCGTATCGGCACGAAGTCGCTGGCCTACTGGCCGCAGCGGTTCGTCTCCGACCCCGACAGCGACGACACGCTCCGCCTGTTCGCCTCCGTGGTCGACGCGGGCAAGAACCTGGCCTTCATGGCGCACTTCTCGCACCCCCGGGAGCTGGACCTCCCGATCGTCGAGGCCGCCGTCGCGGGCATCACGGCCACCGGCGCGGTCGTCAGGACGCAGGCGCCGCTGATCCGGTCGATCAACGACGACCCCGAGACCTGGTCGTCCATGTGGCGCAGGCAGCTCACCATGGGCATGATCCCGTACTACATGTTCGTCGAGCGCGACACCGGCCCGCAGGACTATTTCGCGGTGCCGCTCGCCAGGGCCTATGAGATCTTCAGGGACGCCTACGCGAGCGTTTCCGGGCTGTGCCGCACCGTGCGGGGCCCGTCGATGTCGGCCACGCCCGGCAAGGTCTGCCTGGACGGTGTCGCGGAGGTCGCGGGGCAGAAGGTCTTCGTGCTCCACCTCATCCAGGCGCGCGATCCGGAGCTGGTCGGACGCCCCTTCTTCGCCAGGTATGACCCGAAGGCCGTGTGGCTCACCGACCTGCGCCCGGCCTTCGCCGACCGCTTCCCCTTCGAGCCCGCCGCCGCCCCCCAGCGGCTGTCTGCCTGACCCGCCCCCCGGCGGACCCTCCGGCGGCCGTGGAGCGCGGACGGCGCCGGTGAAGGCTCATGAGACGACGGGGAGACCGGCCGGCGCGCACCGGCCGGTCTCCGCCGCCTCAGCGTCCGGGGCCCCGCACGGAGGTGCGGCGGGCGATCTCGGCCTGGAGCCTGGCCATCTGCCAGTGCAGCTCGATGAGCTGCTCGGTCAGCTGGAGACGCGGAATCTCTGATGGGTCCTCGACGGACAGGTGGTCGATCGCGGTGGACAGCTCTCGCATCGCGCGCCCCCACTCCATGACGGCATCCTTGGATCGAAACAACGTTCGAATCATACCGGAACACCGAACACGCTGTCAGTCCATTGCCTCCCGTGTCCCACCCGGGGACGTGCCGTACCTCTAGTTCTGGTATTCGGGCGTCACGTATCCGCGGGCCACGGTGTGGGCGGTGATGTTGAAGCCCACCACGGCGGGCGGGGTGTCGGCGTCGAGGCCGAGCTTCTCCACGTCGAGGGCGTGGACGGCGAAGATGTAGCGGTGCGGGTCTCCGGGCGGCGGTGCGGCGCCGCCGTAGGCGTTGTGGCTGTAGTCGTTGCGGCCGTGCACGCCCACCCCGCCGTCACCGGCGCCCGCGCCGGCGGGCAGTTCGGTCACGTCGGCCGGGATGTCGAACAGCAGCCAGTGCCAGAACCCGCTGCCGGTGGGGGCGTCGGGGTCGAAGCACGTCACGGCGTAGCTGAGGGTGCCCTCGGGAGCGCCGGACCAGCGCAGGTGGGGAGAGACGTTCTGGCCGGTGGAGCCCCAGTCGTTGAACACGTGGATCTCCGCCATGCGCTCGCCGTCGCGGACGTCGTCGCTCTCGACGGTCAGCCAGGGAACCTGGGGCAGGAAGTCATACGGAATCGGTGGCCGCGTGGACACGATTCACCTCCGATGGAAGCGTCTTGTCGGTCGCTCCTCATCCTGCCCTGCCGCCGGACCGCGTACCGATCGGACGCGGCGAGATCGGGCGCGCCGTGAGATCGGAGGCGGCGGGATCAGACCTTGTTGTAGGCGGCGAGGACCGTCTGCGGGTCGCCGTCCATCTTGATCTTGCCCTTGTGCAGCCAGATGACCCGGTTGCAGGTCTCCTCGATCACGTCGAGGTTGTGGGCGACCAGGAAGACGGTGCCGGCCTCGTCGCGCATCTTCTTGATGCGGTCCTGGCTCTTGCGCCGGAACTCGCGGTCGCCGGTGGCCAGGGCCTCGTCGATGAGCAGCACGTCGTGGGACTTGGCCGAGGCGATGGCGAAGCGGAGCCTGGCGCCCATGCCCGAGGAGTAGGTCGACATGGGGAACTGCACGAACTCCCCGATGCCGGAGAAGTCGACGATGTCGTCGTACTTCTCCTTGACCTGCGCGGGGTTCATGCCCATCGCGTAGCAGCCGAGCACGATGTTGCGCTCACCGGTGAGCTCGCGCATCAGCGCGGCGTTGACGCCGAGCAGGGAGGGCTGGCCGTCGGTGTACACGGCGCCGGAGTGCGGGGGCAGGAGGCCGGCGATGGCGCGCAGCAGCGTGGACTTGCCGGAGCCGTTGCGGCCGACGATGCCGATGGCGTCGCCGTGACGGGCCACGAAGGACACGCCGCGCACGGCGTGGACCTCCTTCATCTGCGGCCGTCCCTGGCGCTTGACGAGGCGCATGAGGGCGTTGACGGCGTTGCCCTTCTCCACGTCGCTGGCCGCGCCGTACACCCGGTAGATGATGTGCAGGTCGTCCACGATGACCGTGGGGGTGCCCTCGCGGTCGCCCGCGGGGGCGGGTTCCGGGTTGGGGTGCACCCTGACGTCCGTGCTCGGCACGGCGGGCTCCTCGGCCTTCACTCGGGACAGCTCCTCGGTCAACTCAGCCACGGCCGTACTTCTCCTCGGCTCGCCAGAAGTACCAGAACCCGCCGAGCAGAGCGAACACCGCCCAGAATACGCAGACCGCCCAGATGTAGGGCCGGGGCGGGTGGCTATCCATGAGCAGGTCCCGCATGAGCTCGATGTACGCGGCGGCGGGGTTGAAGTACATGATGTCGGCGACCCACTGGGGGAGACCGGCGCCGCCGGGGCCCACGACCTTGTCCTCGATGGAGAAGAAGACGCCGGAGGCGTAGAGCCAGGTGCGCATGATGAAGGGGAGTAACTGGTTCAGGTCGCGGGCGGTGGAGCCGAACCGGGCGAGCACCAGGCTCGCGCCGATGTTGAACATGGTCTGCAGCAACAGGGCGACCGGGATCAGCAGCCACAGCAGGGTGAGCTTCTCGCCCGTGATCAGCACCAGCCCGAACAGCACGCCCATGGAGATGAGCAGCTGCTGGAACTCCTGGATCGTGTAGGCGAGCGGGAGCGCCGCCCGGGGGAAGTGCAGGGCGCGGATGAGCGACAGGTTGCCGGAGATCGCCCTGGCGCCGCCGCTCACCGAGCGCTGGGTGTAGGTGAAGACGAACATCCCGGTGATGAGGAAGGCCGGGTAGTTTTCGATGCCCTTGCTCGCGCCGAGGATCAGGCCGAACATCAGGAAGTAGATGGCGGCGTTGAGCAGTGGCGTGATGACCTGCCACAGCTGACCCAGGGCCGAGTTGCTGTACTTCGAGACGTTTCGCGATGTGGCGTACGTCATGACGAAGTGCCGTCGTTCCCACAACTGGCGCAGGTAGACGGGCAGACTCGGGCGTGCGATGGCACGCCGAAGTCCGTGGCGCGCGGCGAGCTTGGCCAGCGGCTCTTGCCCCTGCACGGGGGTGCCGTTACTCGGGCCGCCCGCCTGGGCGTCCGCGATCGCGGATTCCGGCTGGCTCATGGCAAGGACTCTATTGGATGCGAGTGGATGAAGTGCCTGCGGCGGGGTTCCGCCGCACACATTGGACGGGATCTCCGGGGATCAGGTTCCAGGGCAATTGCGCGGTTCTCCAGCGGGAGACCGGGCTCTTCGCGGTCGGGTCAGCGCAGGCCCAGGTCAGGGTCATCGGAGGGTAACGGATGCGAGCAGTCGCGGTGCGGGGGTATTTTGGCGTGACCGTTCTTGTCCTACGTGTGCCTGGATGTCGTTTTCATGCACATCCGGGATCTTGGCCTCGTCGAGTTGGCAGGTATGTGACGTCGAATCGGTTCATGCGTGACCGAACTGCAACATCACAGATATAAGTCGGTGTGGAGCGGTAGGGAATAGTCGCGATCGATCGGTGTGGCGTCAGCACCCGGACCGGAACAGCGGGAAGCAGGGACCACAAGATCCTCCTTCGCGGTGCTCAGGCCACGGATTCAGTGTCGACGCAAGCCTGCAAAGGGAGGATTTACCGCAATGCGTGTTTCTAAGGGTGCGCGGTTCACCGCCGGCACCGCGCTGCTCGCTCTCGCGCTGACCGCGTGTGGCGGCTCGACGTCTTCGGACGGCGGGACGGCCGCCGCCGACCAGCCCGTGCGCATGGAGCTCGGCGAGCCGCAGAAGCTCTTCTACCCCGGTGACACCACCGAGTCCGAGGGCTCCGAGGTCCTGGCCGCGATCTTCGCGCCCCTGGTCGGCTACGACGAGAACAAGCAGGTCGTGAACGAGGTCGCCGAGTCGATCGAGTCGACCGACAACACGGTGTGGACGATCAAGCTCAAGCCCGGCTACACCTGGCACAACGGCGAGAAGCTGATCGCGCAGAACTACGTCGACGCGTGGAACTACGCCGCCAACCAGGACAACGTCCAGGGCGCCAACGGCTTCTTCAGCCGGGTCGACGGCTGGGCCGACCTGAACCCGGGCGAGGGCCAGACCGTCTCCACCAAGGAGATGAAGGGTCTCAAGGTCGTCGACGAGAGCACCTTCAGCGTCACCCTGGCCAAGCCGTTCTCGCAGTTCAAGACGATGCTGGGCTACACGGCGTTCTACCCGCTGCCCAAGGCGGCCTTCGGCCCCGACGGCAAGGTCACCGAGACGTACGCCAAGCAGCCGATCGGCCAGGGCTACTTCCAGATCGACAAGCCCTACAACAAGGGCACCGACCAGACGATCGACCTCACCCGGTACGACAAGTTCGCCGGGACGAAGCCGAAGTTCACCAAGCTCCAGTTCAAGCTCTACACGAGCCCGGAGACCGCGTTCAACGACCTGGCCGCGGGCAACCTCGACGTGCACGACTCGCTGCCCCCCTCGGCGATCGCCCGTGCCAAGTCGGAGTTCGGCGAGCGTTACCTGGACGAGGCGGACGCCGGCGTCGGCTACATCGGCTTCCCGATGCAGTACAACAAGACGTACGCGAACGTGAAGGTCCGCGAGGCCATCTCCATGGCCATCGACCGCGCGACCATCGCCGACAAGGTCTTCTCCGGAACGCGCGCCCCCGCGGACGACTTCATCAACCCCCTCCTCGACGGTCACCGCCCCGGCGCCTGCGCGGTCTGCAGCTACGACCCCGCCAAGGCCAAGGCGCAGTACACCGAGAACGACGGCCCCAAGACGCTGGAGCTGGGCTACAACACCGACGGCCCGCACAAGGAGTGGATCGAGGCCGTCGCGAACAGCCTCCGCGCCAACCTGGGTGTCGAGGTGACGGTCAAGCCCTTCGAGAAGTTCGCCTCGATTCTCGACGAGCTCGACAAGAAGACCTACGGCGGCATGTTCCGCATGGGCTGGGCGATCGACTACCCGTCGGCGGAGAACTACCTGACCCCGATCTTCTCCACCGTCGCGATCAAGACCGGCTCCAACTACGCCGGCTGGTCGAACAAGGAGTTCGACGAGCTCCTGTCCAAGGGCGACACCGCCCCGACGCAGGAGGAGGGCCTGAAGTTCTACCAGCAGGCCGACGACATCCTGATCAAGGAACTGCCGTACATTCCGGTGTACTTCTACCGGACCAACGCCGCGTTCTCCCAGCACGTCAAGGGCGTCAAGATCAACCTTCTCAACCAGATCGAGTGGACCGAGATCGAGAAGGCCAGCTGACGACCGGTTGAGGGCCGGGCGGGAGCCCGGCCCCACTGGCCGCCCGGAACGATCTCGCGGCGCCGCGCGACCCGCCGGTCCGCGAGATCACCCCCGGGC
Source organism: Streptosporangium sp. G11 (assembly GCF_051192615.1). NCBI lineage: Bacteria > Bacillati > Actinomycetota > Actinomycetes > Streptosporangiales > Streptosporangiaceae > Streptosporangium > Streptosporangium sp. G11. Next base: position 162,140 of record NZ_JBPJUQ010000014.1, on the reverse strand, counting down.
ATGTACGGGAGACACGAATGGGCCGTTACATCCTCAGGCGTCTGATCCAGGCGATACCAGTCCTGGTGGGCGCCACCCTGCTCATCTACGCCATCGTCTTCGCGCTGCCCGGTGACCCCATCGCGGCGCTGGCGGGCGAGAAGCGCATAGACCCCAACATCGTCAACATCCTGCGCGAGCAGTATCACCTGAACGATCCGTTCCTGGTGCAGTACTGGTACTACGTCGTAGGACTGTTCAGCGGTGATTTCGGCACCACCTTCGCCGGTGTCGGAGTCGGGGAGATCATGGCCGGGAAGTTCCAGGTGACCATCAACCTGGCGGCGACCGCCCTGGTGATGGAGGCCGTCATCGGCGTGGGGCTCGGCCTGTACGCGGCGCTGCGCCACGGCAGGGCCAGCGACTCGATGATCCTCGCCTCCACCCTGGTGCTGATCTCCATTCCCACCCTGGTCACCGGCTTCGTGCTCCAGCTGCTGCTGGGTGTGAAGCTCAAGCAGGCCGGGATCGACCTCTTCCCCGTCGCGGGCGTGACGGAGGGCTGGCGCAGCTACCTGCTGCCCGGCTTCGTGCTCGCGGGGACGTCGATCGCCTACCTCACCCGGCTCGCCAGGAACAGCCTGGTGGAGATCCTGCGCGCCGACTACATCCGCACCGCGGTGGCCAAGGGTCTGCCCAGGAACCGGATCGTCGGGCGGCACGCGCTGCGCAACGCGATGATCCCGCTGGTCACCTACCTGGGCGCCGACCTCGGCACGTTGATGGGCGGCGCGGTGATCACCGAGACGATCTTCAACCTGCCGGGAATCGGCCAGCAGCTGTTCAGCTCCGTGTACCTGCGCGAGCAGCCCGTGGTCGTCGGCATCGTGACCGTGCTGGTGCTGATCTACATCCTTGCCAACCTGGTCGTCGACCTGCTCTACGCCGTGCTCGACCCGAGGATCCGTTATGAGTGACACTCTTGTCCCGGCCGGAGGGCAGACCGGGAACCCCAAGCACGGCAGGCCGAGAAGAGGCGCCAAGGGCGCCAAGGCGCCCAAGGCCGCCAGCCTCTGGGGCGACGCCTGGTACGACCTGCGCCGCCGCCCGCTCTTCATCGGGGCGTCCGTCCTCATCGCCGTCCTGGTCACCATGGCGGTGCTCCCCTCGCTGTTCACCTCGGTGAACCCGTTCGACGCCAAGAGCTGCAACCTGGCCGACGCCCGGCTGGGCATGGGCGAGGCCCACTGGTTCGGCACCGACAACCTCGGCTGCGACATCTACGCCCGCACCATCTACGGTGCCCGCAACTCGATCGTGGTCGGCCTGGCCACCACCGTCGTCACCGCGATCGTGGGCGGCCTGCTCGGCCTCTTCGCGGGGTTCAGGGGCGGCACGCTGGACACGCTGCTCTCCCGGATCACGGAGATCTTCTTCGCGATCCCGTCGATCCTCGGCGCCCTGCTCATCCTGGCGGTCTTCCGCACGGGCAACGTGTGGACCGTCATGCTCGCGCTGGCCGTGCTGACCTGGCCGATGACGTACCGGATCATGAGGGCGGCGGTGATCACCGCCAAGAGCCAGGACTACGTGCTCGCGGCGAGGGCGCTCGGCGCCTCCGCGTCGAGGATCATGTTCCGGCACATCCTGCCGAACGCGATCGCCTCGGTGATCGTGGTCGCCACGATCAACCTGGGCTACTTCATCGCCGCCGAGGCCGGCCTGTCCTTCCTCGGCGTGGGCCTGCGCTCGCCGGACATCTCCTGGGGGCTCATGATCTCCGACGCCAGGGAACGCTTCCTGGAGGCTCCGTGGGCGCTGCTGTTCCCCGCGCTGTTCCTGAGCCTGACGGTGCTGGCCTTCATCATGCTGGGCGACGCCGTCCGCGACGCCCTCGACCCGAAGCTGCGGTAGGGGGATCCGTGAAGAAGACCTCAACATCGGTGGTGCCGTCCAGGGAGGAGCCTGGCGACGAGCCGCTGCTCGCCGTCGACGACCTGCACGTGGAGTTCGTGACCAGGCAGGGCGTGGTCAAGGCGGTCAACGGGGTCAGCTACTCGCTGAACGCCGGGGAGACGCTCGCGGTGCTCGGCGAGTCCGGCTCGGGCAAGTCGGTGACCGCGCAGGCCATCATGGGCATCCTCGACTCCCCGCCGGCCCGCGTCCCCAAGGGCGAGATCCGCTTCCGGGGCACGAACCTGCTCGACCTGTCCGAGGAGGCCCGCACCCAGGTGCGCGGCCGGCGGATCGCGATGATCTTCCAGGACGCGCTCTCCGCGCTGAACCCGGTGTTCACCGTCGGCGCCCAGATCGGGGAGATGTTCCGGGTGCACCGGGGCGACTCCAAGCGCGACGCCGAGAAGAAGGCGATCGAGCTGATGGACCGGGTCCGCATCCCCGCCGCCAGGCAGCGGGTGCACGACTACCCCCACCAGTTCTCCGGGGGAATGCGCCAGCGCATCATGATCGCCATGTCGATCGCGCTCGACCCCGAGGTGCTGATCGCCGACGAGCCGACCACCGCCCTCGACGTGACGGTGCAGGCCCAGATCATGGAGCTCCTGGGCGAGCTGCGGCGCGAGAGCAACATGGGCCTGATCCTGATCACCCACGATCTCGGCGTGGTGGCCGACGTCGCCGACAAGATCGCGGTCATGTACGGCGGGCGCATCGTGGAGAACGCCCTCGTGCACGACATCTACCGCAGGCCCGCCCACCCGTACGCCAAGGGCCTGCTCGACTCGATTCCCCGGGTCGACCAGAAGGGGCAGGAGCTGTACGCCATCAAGGGCATGCCGCCGAACCTGCTCGACATGCCCTCGGGCTGCGCCTTCCACCCCCGGTGTCCGTACCGTCAGGACAACTGCGTCGTCGACGCGCCCCCGCTGTACGAGATCGGCCCGACACGCGGCAGCGCGTGTCACTACTGGAGGGAGGTCCTCGATGGCAGCCACGGGTGAGCCGATCCTTGAGGTCCGCGACCTGGTCAAGCACTTCCCGCTGACCCAGGGCGTCGTCCTGCGCAGGCAGGTCGGCGCGATCAAGGCCGTCGACGGGGTCTCCTTCGACCTGCACCGGGGCGAGACGCTCGGCATCGTGGGCGAGTCCGGTTGCGGCAAGTCCACGCTGGCCAAGCTCCTGATGGCGCTGGAGCGGCCGACCTCGGGCTCGGTGAAGATCAACGGCCGGGAGATCGCCGACGCCAAACGCGGCGACCTCAAGCGGGCCCGCCGCAACATCCAGATGGTCATGCAGGACCCGTACACCTCGCTGAACCCCCGGATGACCGTGGGCGACGTCATCGGCGAGCCGTTCGAGATCCACAAGGAGGTCGCCCCCAAGGGCGACCGGCGCCGCAAGGTGCAGGAGCTTCTCGAAGTGGTGGGCCTCAACCCCGACCACATCAACCGCTACCCGCACCAGTTCTCCGGCGGCCAGCGCCAGCGCATCGGGATCGCCCGCGGGCTGGCGCTCCAGCCGGAGATCATCGTCTGCGACGAGCCGGTCTCCGCGCTGGACGTGTCGATCCAGGCGCAGGTCGTCAACCTGCTGGAGCGGCTGCAGGACGAGTTCGGTCTCGCGTACGTCTTCATCGCCCACGACCTGTCGGTGGTCCGGCACATCTCCGACCGGGTCGGAGTGATGTACCTGGGCAAGATGGTGGAGATCGGAAAGGACACCGAGATCTACGACCGGCCCGCGCACCCCTACACCCAGGCGCTGCTGTCGGCCGTCCCGGTGCCCGACCCCGAAGGGCGCGAGCGACGCGAGAGGATCATCCTCCAGGGTGACCCGCCGTCTCCCGCCAACCCGCCGTCGGGCTGCCGGTTCCGTACGCGGTGCTGGAAGGCCCAGGAGATCTGCGCCGACGAGGAGCCGCTGCTGCAGATCCGGCCCGGTACCGCGCACGCGAGCGCCTGCCACTTCGCCGAGACGCACGACGTGATCCACGTGTAGGAGAGCGCAGGAGGGCCGGGAAGGCGAAGAGGGAAGCGGAGGCAGGCGGGAGCGGAGAAGCCCCGCGGGGCGCCGTTCGGCGGGCAGAGGCCCGGAACGGCGGAGGGCGCGGCCCCCACATGGATTGTGGAAGCCGCGCCCTGCCTGCTCTACCACTTCACCGCAGGATGTCTGTCCTGCTAGAGGATGTCGACGCCGACGCCGCCGATGCCGACAAGGCCACCGATGCCGACGCCGTGGCCGACTCCGCTGCCGCTGCTGATGATGTTGCCGCCGCCGCCGATGGTGTTGCCGCCACGGCCGAAGAGGCCGCCACCGCCGCCGAAGACGCCGCCGCCGAAGCCGCCCCCGTACACGCCGCCGCCGTAGATGCCGCCCCCGTACACGCCGCCGCCGAAGACGCCGCCGCCGTAGCAGCCGGCGTTGTAGAGGCCGCCGCCGTAGACGCCGCCCCCGTAGACGCCGCCGGCGAGGACGCCGCCGCAGCCGACGCCGCTGGTGACGGCCGTGGGGATGACGGTGGTGCCGTACGTGACGGTGCTCGTCGGGACGAAGGCCGGAGCGGCGCTGACGACGCCGACGCCGCAGCAGTCGGCGGCCTTCTTGGCGGCCTTGGCCTTCGCGGCGGCCTTGATGACCGACTTGGCGGTGACCTTGGTCGCGGAGCTGGTGGAGGACGTGGACGCGGACGCCGCCGCGGCCGGTGCGAGGACGGCGATGCCGACGCACGCAGAAGTGATGAGAAGACGACGAATCATTGTGGTTCCCCCTGGAAGGAAATCGTCGCGGCAGTGTTTGGGGCCTCTGGAACGGACCGTCTGCGCGCGGCTACTCAAAGTAACGGGAGTGAGACTATCCAGCGACATGCTTTCTGGAGGGTCAAGAATGGTCAGCTTGTGGCAATGATCGCGGGGGCGTGACCGAACAAACATTGGCCGATCCGGGCACGCCCGACCTGCCGCGCCCCCGCCGGATTCCTTAACTGCCAGGTCAGGTGGTATATCCGGCCGGGAGCGGCCCTCTCGGGGACGGCGAGGCGGAACCGTCGTGGTGGAGGCACATCCGGGACGATGGGGAGAACGACGCGTGGCATTGTTCAGCGGGAATGGTGATACGTCACCGGAATTCCGGCATGCGTATTTCCAGCTGGAATGATCTTTCAGTTAAAACGACACTTCACTAAACGAGCCGATGTATGGGGCGATTTCTTCTCAGGTCGCTTTTGTTGCGCATGTCAGGGTGAGGGGCAGAGCCGCACGTGGGCTCCGGGCGGCAGGCCCAGCCTCTGGGAGGCGTCGCCGGAGTTGACCGCCAGCGCGACCAGCCCGGCCGAGTCGGTGAAGGCCACGATCTCCCCGGGCGGGACCGCGGCGAAGGTCTCCCTGAACGGCACCGAGAGCCGTCGCCTGCCCAGCCAGACCACCAGCGTGTCTCCCGGCACGACGCCCAGCGTCATCATGTCGCCGGAGCCGATCGACAGCTGCGCGTTGCCGTGGCGGTCGATCGACAGCACCTCCCCCTCGACGTAGCCCTCCTGCAGCACGGAGGTGGGCGCGGGCAGCGCGACCAGCCGCTCCAGCGGGATCTCCTGCCCCAGCTCGGACGGGTGGCGCCCGATCGCCAGGTGCGCCGCCACGGGGGCGAAGAGGTCGCGCCCGTGGAAGGTCGGCGAGACCGGGTTCAGGAAGAAGTCCTCGTTGGACACCTCGTAGGCGGCACGCGCGCCCCCGCTGGCGTGGATCGCCCACGACAGCAGCCCGTTGTCCGGGCCCAGGAACATGTGATCGCCGGCCTCGACCGCCACGGCCCTGCGCGAGCCGCCGAAACCGGGATCCACCACGGCGACGTGCACGCCGGAGGGAAGATAGGCGATCGTCTGGGCAAGGATCGCCGCACCGCGCCGCACGTCCCCCGAGGGGACGAGATGGCACACGTCAATGATTCGCGACTCCGGAGAGATTCCGACGATCACGCCGTGACATGCGGCGATGTAGCCGTCTTCCAGTCCGTAGTCGCTGAGAAGGCTGATGACAGAGGTCACAACAGGTGACTGTACGTCTCCGCATCCGTCATGAACAGCGCGAAATTCCGGACTATCCTGACTTCGGACCGCGCGTGCGCGGTGTGATCGCCGCGCGCCCCCACGGAGGAGGAAGCAATGGACACCGCGCCGAGTTCCGGTGACAGCGCTGCTCCGGAGCCCGCGCAGAGGGTTCTCACCGACAGGGAGCGCGAGCTGCTCGCCTTCGAGCGTCAGTGGTGGCGCTACGCGGGCGCCAAGGAACAGGCGGTCCGCGAGGCCTTCGACATCTCCGCGACGCGCTACTACCAGTTGCTCAGCGAGCTCATCGACCTGCCGGCGGCGCTCGCCCACGATCCGATGCTGGTCAAGCGCCTGCGCCGACTCCGCGAGACCCGCCGCCGCGACCGCGCCGCCCGGAAAATGGGCTTGCGCCCCTGATCTGCGGGTACGACCGGTCGGGCGGGCGATCGCGAGAGCGGTGCCGGCATGACGGGCGAGACGGCGGCGAGACGACGGAGACGGAGAGGGCCGGGCGGGCATGACGGTGAACACACTCGGCGGTTCCAGGCTCGACGGGCTGGGGCGGGGATGACGACGAACACACTCGACAGGCTGAGGCGGGCATGACGACGAACACGTCCGAGGGGCTGAAGGCGATCGTCGCCGATCCGGCGGGGGCGGTGATCGGGCTCGACTTCGACGGCACGCTGTCCCCGATCGTCCCCGATCCCGCGGCGGCCAGGATCCAGCCCGGCGGGGCCGAGGCGCTGGCCAGGCTCGGCCGTCTGGTCGGCGCCGTGGTGATCGTGACCGGCCGCCCGGCCGCCACGGCCGTCGAGTACGGCTCCCTGGCCGGTGTGCCGGGGCTGGTCGTGCTCGGGCACTACGGCCTCGAACGCTGGGAGGCGGGCGCGCTCGCGGCCCCGCCCGTCCACCCGGGCCTCGACCTCGCCCGAACCGGGCTCGCCTCGCTGGTCGCGGGGATCGACGGGGTCAGGATCGAGGACAAGGAGCGGTCGGTGGCCGTGCACACCCGGCAGGCCGCCGACCCGTGGGCGACGCTCGACGCGCTGCGCGAGCCGGTCGCCGCGCTGGCGGCGGGGGCGGGGCTGGCGGTGGAGCCGGGCAAGTTCGTGCTGGAGCTGCGCCCGCCGGGGATGGACAAGGGAGTGGCGCTGAGTGCCTTCCTGCGCGAGCGGGCCGCCAGGTCGGTGCTGTTCGCCGGGGACGACCTGGGAGATCTGGCGGCGTTCGCGGCCGTGCGGGCCTCCGGGCTGCCGGGCGTGACGGTGTTCAGCGGATCGCCCGAGATCGAGGTGGAGGCCGACATCGTGGTGGACGGGCCCCCGGGGGTCCTGGAGCTCCTCACCTCGATCGCCGACGCCGTCGAGAGCGAGACACGGGGTGAAGACGGCTCTTGATCGGATGATCGAGCGCCTCGGTCGAGCGGCCGGGTGGTCGTACGCCTTGTCAAGGGATCGGGGGCTGTGCGTTCTGGGTCGAGGGGGACGCCTCGTTGAGCGGCGGTCGCGTATCGCGGGGGCGCGAGCCTCCCGTCCCGCTCAGGCGGGCTCGCCGACGCCCGCTCGGGAACGTCCGCTCATGGTGATCAGCAGTCCTCCGACGGCCAGCCCGATGAGAGCGGGGACCATGAGGAACGCCTGCTGGGTGCCGAACCCGTCGGCCAGCGCGCCCAGCAGGAACGGCCCGATCCCCACCGCCAGCCCGGCGAAGATCGAGGCCATGGCCGAGGCCCGGTCCCGCCGCCCGCCGGAGGCGGCCAGCACCCGCGACAGCGCCATCGGGAAGTGCAGTGCCACCCCCAGCCCCGACACGGCCAGGCCCGCGTAGGAGAACACCGGGTTCGTGCTCACCCAGAAGATCGCCCACCCGCCGGCCGCGACCAGGAGGGCGCCGAGGAACAGCACGGTCGGGGGCACCCGCAGGGCCAGCCACGCCCCGGCCAGCCGTCCGGCCGCCATCCCCCCGGTGAACGCCGCGACCGCGGTCGCGGCCACCGCCGCGGGCAGCCCGGTCTGGTCGGAGAAGAGCTTGGCCGCCCACAGGTTGAAGCAGAACTCCATCGCGACGCAGCAGAACAGCACGGCCGAGGCCAGGTAGAACCGCCAGCCGAAGCGGGACTCGCCCTCCGCGGCGGCACCGCCGACGGTCTCCCCGGGCTCGGGGATCCGTACGCGTCCCATGGTCAGCGCGAGCAGCACGGCCAGCACGGGGGTCACCAGCAGGGCGGCCCGCCAGCCGAAAGCGCTCTGCGCGGCGGCGCTGACCACGAACGGGACCCCGATGCCGACGATCACGCAGACGGCGTTGGCCTCGCTGATCGCCGCCGGGCCCGCGGGGCCGTGCCGGTCGTCGAGCGCGGCCATGCCCGAGTACAGGGTGATCGAGGACATCCCGCTGGCGACGCCGTACCCGAGCAGGGTGACCGAGAGCGTGGTGGGGGCCGCCGCGACCAGGAGCGTGCCGGCGCTCATCCCGGCCATCCCGGTCCAGATGACGGCCCGGCGGCCGATCCTCCCGGTCAGCCAGGGCAGGGCGAGGCCGGTGATGATGCCGCCGACGGCCATCGCGGTCCCGTGCAGCCCGGCGACCGCCTGGGACACGCCCTGGTCGAGGCGGAGCAGCGGGAGCGCGGAGCTGAGGCCGTACAGGTAGGTGGCGAAGACGCCGAGCTGAAGATAGATCAGCAAGGTCGCGCGGTCGCGGATCAGCCGGACGGGCGCGATCGCGGTCAACTCGGTCCCCCTGTGCACCAAAAAACTGAAATAACCGCAAAAACTATCTCATACCGGGCTAAAGCTGCTTAGTGCCCCCAAGTCGCCACGTGGGCTGTTATTCGAGGGCGTCGAGCTGCTCGGCGAACCACCGGTGCGGGGGGAGGGCGGTCGCCGCCGCGGCCAGCAGGACGCCCCTCCTGGCGCGCTCGTCCGAGGGCATCGCCAGGCCCTCGTACAGCGCGGCGGCCGTGGCCGAGACGTCGTAGGGGTTGACCGTCAGCGCGTGCTCGCCCAGCTCGGCGGCGGCACCCGCCTCCCGTGACAGCACCAGCGCGCTGTGCGGCGACAGGATCGGGCCCTCCTTGGCCACCAGGTTCATGCCGTCGCGGATCGGGTTGACCAGCAGCACGTCGGCCAGCCGGTAGGCGGCCAGCGAGCGCGGGTAGTCGTCGTCGACGTTGAGGATCAGCGGGTCCCAGTCCTCGGTGGCGTACTCGTCCTCGATCTCCTCGGCGCAGCGCTGCACCGCCGCGGTGTACTCGCGGTACTCGGGCAGGTCGTGCCGGGACGGGTAGGCGAAGGCGAGGTGCGTGACCCGGCCGTGCCACTCCGGGTGGGCCGAGAGGAACTGCTTGTAGGCGACCAGGCCACGCACGATGTTCTTCGACAGCTCCGTCCTGTCGATCCGCACGATCAGCCTGCGGTCGCCCACCTGGGCGCGGAGCGCGGCCATGTGCGACTCCACGTCGGGCTCGGACGCCCTGGTCCAGAGCGCCTTGCCGTCCACCCCGAGGCTGTGGGTGCCGATCCGGGTGGTCCTGCCCGCGTGCGTGACCGTACGCTCTCCGCGGTCGACCCGTGCGCCGAGCACCGTCTCGCAGCAGTCCATGAACGCCCCGCCCCAGCGGTCGGTCAGGAAGCCCGCGTGGTCGGCGCCCAGGATGCCTTCGAGGAGCTCGGTCGCGACGTCGTCGGGGAGCAGGCTGAAGTATTCGGGCGGGGCCCACGGCGTGTGCGAGAAGTGCGCCACCCGCAGGTCGGGGCGCTCTCCCCTGAGCATGGCCGGGACCAGGCTCAGGTGGTAGTCCTGCACCATCACCCGCGCCCCGTGCGAGCCCTCCTCGGCCAGCGCCATCGCGAACGCCTCGTTGTAGGCCTGGTACGACTCCCACTCCCGGCGGAACCTGGCGTCGAAGTACGGCCTGTTGGGGGTGTCGTAGAGGAGGTGGTGGACGAACCAGAGGGTGGAGTTGGCGACCGCGTTGTACGCGCGGTGGAAGGTCGCCGGGGGGATGTCGAGCATCCGCAGCGCCCCGGTGTCGTAACCCGCCTGGTCGAGCCGGCCGCCGGGCGCCAGCCGCACCGCGCTGCGGTCGCCGTCGGACAGCGCCGCGCAGACCCACAGGACGTTGAGGTCCTTCGCGACCTCGGACAGGCCGGAGACCAGGCCGCCACCTCCCCTGCGCATGGAGAGCGAGCCGTCCTCGGAGAGGGTGAAGGAGACGGGGCCGCGGTTGGAGGCCACCAGGATCGCGCTCATGAGATCCCTTCACTGGCTAGGGACACGCCTGTCCTGAAGGTTAACCGGCACTTCGCCGGGCTGTCCTCGCTCTTCAGGTCGACGAAAGAATGGCGTCCATCGAATTGTGTCAGCTCTTATCAGCAGGTGAAGTGACGAGCCCCGCTGTATCAGCCTTTTTGTGGCGGGGAGGGAGGGTCACCATCCGCGACCCCCGACCGTAGGATGTCCAGCGACCGTGACCGCTGATGGGGGCCCGTGATGGCGCTGGACGAGACGACCGAGGACCTGGCCCGATCGGCAGCCCAGGGTGACCACCGAGCGCTCGGTGAGCTGCTGAAGCGGATCGAGCCCGCCGTGCTCAGGCACTGCGGCCGGATCCTTCCCTTCCGGCAGGACGCCGAGGAGGCCTCCCAGGACACCCTGCTCGCGGTGGCACGCAACATCGGCCGCTTCGAGGGGCGTGCCCGGTTCAGCACCTGGCTGCACATCGTGACCGCCAACTGCGCCAGGACCACCTACCGCTCGCTGAAGCGCCGCGCCGCCGAGCAGAGTTCCGACGAGCTGCCGCTGCAGAAGCCGGACGTCGCCCGGGTGAGCGTGATCGCCGGGTCCCGGCTGGACCTGCTCGACGCGATGGAGGCGCTGGAGGCCGAGAAGCCGGACCTGGCCCAGGCGCTGGTGCTGCGCGACATCTGCCAGCTCGACTACAACGAGGTGGCCGAGCAGCTCGGCATCCCGCTGGGCACCGCCAAGTCGCGCATCCACCAGGCGCGCAAGTACGTCCAGGGCGCCCTGGGCGACGCCTACGGCTTCTGACCGGCCGTCCGCCGCGTGCCTCGCGGCCTGCGGCCCGGCTCCGGTTGTCCGCTGGATAACACGCCATGTCTCGCTCAGTGAGACATGAGGTCAGGAGTGCGGTGTGGCGGGGTAGAGTGCTTAGGACCTGCGCGTCAGGTTTCCAACTGAATATTTGCTCATCCAGAGGGGTGGAGGGACCGGCCCTGCGAAGCCCCGGCAACCATCCCGGTTCAAGACTCGTGATCTGAACGAGGTCGGCCGGGACAGGTGCCAATTCCGGTCTGTGACCAGGGTGGTCCGCAGACGAAGATGAGGGAAAGGCCTCGCTTCATGGCGCTCGCAACCACTGAGAACACCACTACCACCTCCTCCGAGCGTGCCGACGACGCGCGCGACCGGCGCTTCGGCCCCGCTGTGGCCCTGTCCTGCAGGGAATGTGGTGCCCGCTACGACCTCGGTCCCAGCTTCGCCTGTACCGAGTGTTTCGGGCCCCTTGAGATCGCGTACGACTTCGGGCGTGTGACCCGGGAGCAGATCGCCGAGGGGCCGACCAACATCTGGCGCTACCGTTCGCTGCTGCCCGTCCCGGCGGACGTGGCCTCCAAGCCCAACATGGCACCGGGCTGGACCAAGCTCGTCAACGCCGGAAACCTGGCCCGGGAACTGGGCATCCGCTCCCTGCACGTGAAGGACGACTCCGGCAATCCCACGCACTCCTTCAAGGACCGCGTGGTGGCCATCGCCGTCGAGGCGGCCCGCAACTTCGGGTTCCACACCCTCTCCTGCTCCTCGACCGGAAACCTGGCCGGCGCCGTGACCGCCGCCGCCGCGCGGGCCGGGCTGGACGCCTGCGTCTTCATCCCCTCCGACCTCGAGCAGGCCAAGATCGTCATGGCCTCCGTGTACGGCGGCAGGCTCATCGGCATCGAGGGCACGTACGACGACGTGAACCGTTTCTGCTCCGAGCTCATCGGTGACGAGATGGGCGACCAGTGGGGCTTCGTCAACGTCAACCTCCGGCCGTACTACGCGGAGGGCTCCAAGACGCTGGCCTACGAGATCGCCGAGCAGCTCGGCTGGCGCATCCCCGACCAGATCGTCATCCCGGTCGCGTCGGGCTCGCAGCTCACGAAGATCGACAAGGGCTTCAAGGAGCTGATCGCGCTCGGTCTGGTCGAGGACAGGCCCTACAAGATCTTCGCGGCCCAGGCTGAGGGATGCTCCCCGGTCTCCGCCGCCTACAAGGCGGGCCACGACGTGATCCGCCCGGTCAAGCCGAACACGATCGCCAAGTCGCTGGCGATCGGCAACCCGGCCGACGGCCCGTACGTCCTGGACATCGCCCGCCGCACCGGCGGCGCGGTCGAGGACGTCACCGACGCCGAGATCGTCGACGCGATCCGGCTGCTGGCCAGGACCGAGGGCATCTTCGCCGAGACCGCCGGAGGCGTCGTCGTCGGGGTGCTGCGCAAGCTGGTCGCCTCGGGCAGGCTCGACCCCGACGCCGAGACCGTGGTCCTCAACACCGGCGACGGTCTCAAGACCCTCGACGCGGTGGCCGCGGAGGCGCGACCGACCGCGGTGATTCGGCCTTCTCTTGACGCATTCCGTGCGGCTATCGCCTAGAAATCGTGAAAGGTACTGAATTATGAGCGTTTCTGTGCGGATTCCGACGATTCTCCGGACTTACACCGGTGGTGCCGCCGAGGTGAACGGAGAGGGGGAGACCCTGCGCGATGTTCTTCAGAAGCTCGACGCGGACTTCCCGGGGATCGGCGCCCGGATTCTTGACGAGGCGGGAAAGATCCGACGTTTTGTCAACGTCTATGTGGGGGATGAGGACGTCCGTTTTGTCGACAACCTCGACACGGCCACGCCCTCCGGTGTTCAGGTCTCCATCATCCCGGCGGTGGCCGGAGGCTGATTCTCCCGCCCCTGCGCGGCCCTGACCGCATCCGCAGCGCCTCAGGGGCGCCCGTCACCCCACGGCACCCGCCCGGCTCCGGCCGGGCGGGTGCCGTCTTTTATGACGCAACCTCACATTTGAGGCGAGGATGGATAATGTAACCCTTGTCTAACTAATAGTGATGGCGAAACTTTGCTCTCGTACTAAAAGCTCTTGTAAAGAGGTAGTTTGGTGCTTGACTCTGTTGCCCTACCGCTTCCCACAGGTATGGTCGGAACGATCGACGGGGCGAAGTCCGTCCCGGAGATTGAGGACTTCGCGAGAGGAATGGGCGTCGTCCTTAAGACCAGTAAGAGGAGTCGCAAGTGGCGCAGGGCACCGTCAAATGGTTCAACGCGGACAAGGGCTACGGCTTCATCGCGGTAGACGGTGGTAAGGATGTGTTCGTCCATTACTCCGCGATCATGATGGATGGCTACCGTGCCCTCGAACAGGGCCAGCGGGTCGAGTTCGAGATCACCCAGGGCCAGAAGGGTCCCCAGGCGGAGTCCGTGCGGGCGGTCTGACGTAGCCGTTTCGTGAATTCGCAGGGAAGAGCCGGTTGATCCCGCGGTATCGCAGTCCGCTGGATCCTCACCGCCTAGGCCCGGCTCGCCCCCCCCATCGGCGAGCCGGGCCTTCGTGTCGCACGGGCCGCGGAGTCGTGCGCGGCGGAGTCGTACGCGCGCACGAAGGTCGTACAGCTTCGCGCAGAGGTCGTACGGGATGTGAGAAAAGGTGCGAAACGCGCCGGTGTGACACGGAACCCACCGGCGTGACGCGGGCCGCGCCGATGGTGACGTGTCGCGTACGCCGACGTGACGCGGTATCTACGCAGGCATGACGCGGAGCCGACGTCCCTCACCACGCGGCCCAGGTCAACGGATCGTGGCTTGCACTCGTCGGGGTAGAGTGCTAAACACATTGTTGGCACTCACGCATAGAGAGTGCCAATCCTGGATCGAGGCGATGGGGCCCGCCGAACGGAGTCGTGGGCCCACATGCCGTCGCGGGCGTCGGCTCGGTCCGGTGTAAGCCACCCTGTCTCTGGGAGGTCTAGCCGTATGGCAGCCAAGATGATCGCGTTTAACGAGGACGCCAGGCGCGGTCTCGAGCGCGGTATGAACCAGCTCGCGGACGCCGTTAAGGTGACCCTCGGCCCCAAGGGCCGTAACGTCGTTCTGGAGAAGAAGTGGGGCGCCCCCACCATCACCAACGATGGTGTCTCCATTGCCAAGGAGATCGAGCTCGAAGACCCGTGGGAGAAGATCGGGGCCGAGCTCGTCAAGGAGGTCGCCAAGAAGACCGACGATGTCGCCGGTGACGGCACCACCACCGCCACCGTGCTCGCTCAGGCTCTCGTACGTGAGGGTCTCCGCAACGTCGCCGCCGGCGCCAACCCGATGTCCCTGAAGAAGGGCATCGAGGCCGCCGTCGAGCGCGTGTCGGAGGAGCTGTCCAAGCTTGCCAAGGACGTGGAGACGAAGGCGCAGATCGCCTCCACCGCATCCATCTCCGCGGGCGACCCGCAGATCGGCGAGATGATCGCCGAGGCGATGGACAAGGTCGGCAAGGAAGGCGTCATCACCGTCGAGGAGAGCAACACCTTCGGCCTCGAGCTTGAGCTCACCGAGGGCATGCGCTTCGACAAGGGCCTCACCTCGATGTACTTCGTCACCGACCCGGAGCGTATGGAGGCCGTCCTCGACGACCCCTACATCCTGGTCGTCAACTCGAAGGTCTCCGCCAACAAGGACCTGCTCCCGGTTCTCGACAAGGTCGTGCAGGCCGGCAAGCCGCTGCTGATCATCGCCGAGGACGTCGAGGGCGAGGCCCTGGCCACCCTGGTCGTCAACAAGATCCGCGGCCTGTTCCGCTCGGTCGCCGTCAAGGCGCCGGGCTTCGGTGACCGTCGCAAGGCCATGCTGGGCGACATCGGCATCCTGACCGGTGCCCAGGTCATCAGCGAGGACCTCGGTCTCAAGCTGGAGTCCACCACCCTGGACCAGCTCGGTCGTGCCCGTCAGGTCATCGTCACCAAGGACGAGACCACCATCGTCGACGGTGCCGGCGACCCCGAGCAGATCGCCGGCCGGGTCAACCAGATCCGCGCCGAGATCGAGAACACCGACTCCGACTACGACCGCGAGAAGCTCCAGGAGCGTCTCGCCAAGCTGGCCGGCGGCGTGGCCGTCATCAAGGCCGGTGCGGCGACCGAGGTCGAGCTCAAGGAGCGCAAGCACCGCATCGAGGACGCCGTTCGCAACGCGAAGGCGGCCGTCGAGGAGGGCATCGTCCCCGGCGGCGGCGTGGCGCTGCTGCAGGCCGGCGCCAAGGCGTTCGACAAGCTGGAGCTCTTCGGCGACGAGGCCACCGGTGCCGCGATCGTCAAGAAGGCTCTGGAGGAGCCGCTCAAGCAGATCGCCGTCAACGCCGGCCTTGAGGGCGGCGTCGTCGTGGAGAAGGTGCGCAACCTTCCCCCGGGTGAGGGCCTCAACGCCGCCACCGGCGAGTACGTCAACCTGTTCGAGACGGGCATCATCGACCCGGCCAAGGTGACGCGTTCCGCTCTGCAGAACGCGGCGTCCATCGCGGCGCTGTTCCTCACCACCGAGGCCGTCATCGCCGAGAAGCCCGAGAAGGCCGGAGCCGCCCCCGCCATGCCCGGCGGCGGCGACATGGACTTCTAAGTCCACGCGCTTTCGAAAAAGAGGCGACCCCGAAGTGCTGGGGCCGCCTCTTTTTGTCGTGTCTCCCCGTGTCTCCCTGCGTCTCCCCGTGTCCGTCACCGGGCTCCCCGCCCGGCCCCCGCTCCCGTCGCCGCGCGACGGCCGGTGCGCGGGCCCGAGGCTAGCCGAGCTGCGCGGGCAGCGGCCGGGAGTGCAGGACGGTCAGGGAGGTGACCGCGCGGGTCAGGACCACGTAGAGGCGGGCCAGGCCCCGGGGTTCCGCGTCGACGATGTCGGCGGGTTCGGCCACGATCACGTGGTCGTACTCCAGGCCCTTGGCCAGGGAGGCCGGGATGACCAGGAGACGGTGGTCCTCGACAGTGTCGGGGCTCAGTACCCGGTGCTCCAGGTGGGCCAGGGCCCCGGACGCGGCGCCCACCGAGGCGTCGGGGACGATGACGCCGATCGACCCCTCGCGGGCGAGCGCCTCCTCGGCGGCGCGGGCCAGCGACGCGGCCAGGTCGGGCGCCCGGCGCACCGACAGGGAGCCCGCGCCGGGCCGCAGTGACCGGGGGGCGGCCAGGTCGGGGGCGACGGAGGGCAGCAGCCTGGCCGCGTAGTCGAGGACCTCGCGGGGCACGCGGAAGCCGAGGGTCAGCTCGGTGACCGCGCCGCCCTCGAAGCCGAGATGGGTCAGGACCTCGGTCCAGGAGCGGGCGGACCAGGGCGTGGTGCCCTGCGCGAGGTCGCCGAGCACGGTGGCCGAGCCGGTGCGGCAGCGCCGCCCCAGGGCCCGCAGCTGCATGGCCGACAGGTCCTGGGCCTCGTCCACGACCAGGTGGCCCAGCGGGGTGGTCCGCTCGATCATGTCGGCCAGCTCGTCCATCAGCGCGCCGTCGGCCGCCGACCACTTGGCCGAGCGGAAGGACTTGGCGGGCTTCGCCCACAGCAGCAGCGACTGCTCCTCGGCCGTGAGGTCGTCCTTGGCGGCGGCGGCGAGGAAGGCGGGGTCGCTGAACAGCCGGTGGAGCACCTGCTGCGGGGTCAGCTTGGGCCAGACCAGGTCCACGAGCTGCTTGACCGGCTTGGACCTGGCCACCGCGTCCTGCACCCGGTCGTCGGGCGACTCGCCGCGCTGCTCCATCCGGACGAGCACCAGGTGGGCGAGGCGCTGGGCGAGCGTGGCGCGCCCCGGGCCGTAACGGGTGGTGCCGCGCAGCGCGGCGACGATCTCGCGGACCTCGTGGTCGGCCACCCGGTAGCGGTTGATCCCCTTGGTGAACAGCACGCCCTCGATGGGCTTGACGACGTGCATCCACAGGGCGCGCCCGAGCACGGGGACGATCCTGGCGTCGCCCTTGATCGTGCTCGTGGCGGGGTCCTCGGGGGTGGAGTGGTCACCGAGGATTCCGGCGGCCGTGGTCTGGTCGACCTTGACCTCGCCCAGGGCGGGGAGCACGGAGGAGATATAGGAGAGGAACGCCCGGTTCGGGCCGACGATCATCACCCCCGACCTGGCGAGCCGCTCGCGGTGGGTGAAGAGCAGGTAGGCCGCCCGGTGCAGGCCGACGGCGGTCTTCCCGGTGCCGGGGGCGCCCTGGACGCACACCGTCTGCCCCAGGTCGGAGCGGACGATCTCGTCCTGGTCGGGCTGGATCGTCGCGACGATGTCGCGCATCGGGCCCGAGCGCGGGCGCTCGATCTCCTCGGTGAGGATCCTGCTCTGGGCCAGGGCGGCACCGCCCTGGTCGAGGCGCTCGTCCTCGTAGGCGGTCAGGTCGCCGCCCCGGTAGCCGAACCTGCGGCGCAGGGCGACGCGCATCGGGTCGGACGGGCTGGCCTGGTAGAAGGCCCGCGAGACCGGGGCCCGCCAGTCGATGACCAGGGGGCGGCTGCTGTCGTCGTGGACGTGCCTGCGCCCGACGTAGACCGTACCGGGAAGGTCGTCTCCCGCCTGGCGGTCGAGGCGGCCGAAGAACAGGGGCGTGCCGGAGTGGTCGGCGAGCGCCTCGACGCGCTGGTCCAGCAGCGCCTGCAGGATCTGCTGGGAGACCCAGTCTCCGGCGGCGTCGGAGGAGAGGGAGCGGGCGTGCTCGCGCATCGCGCGAAGCGCCGCCCTGGAGGTGGCGAGGTGCTCGCGCTCGGCGGCGAGGATCCGGGCGGGGTCGTCGGTTATGTCGGGGGCCAATTGATGTGCGGGCACGCTGAAGCGCCTCCCATTCGGTAAACGGAGGTGGTGGTCATCGGGCAGCGAATCGACCAGCCTAGCGGCGGTCCCCCCGCGTCTCAAAAGGATTAACGGCGGACTGGGAGGCGGTGGCCGCGGGTACCCCAACGATCGTGCGGATCTCGCCTGTCATCCCGGTCGTCGCCACTCTTCTCCTGGCCGCGCTCTGGGGGTTTTCTGTGTTCGCGGGCTGGGGGTTCGAGGCCTTCTGTTCCGACCGCGGCTGCGCGGAGAGGCTGGGCGGGGTGGTCAGGCTGTCGTCCCTGTTCGCGGTGGTCGCGGCCTGCTGCACGGTGGGTGCCCTGCTGGCACCCAGGACGCGGAGCGATAAAAAACGTTTTACCGTTCTGATGGCCGCCGCGGTGACCGCCTGGGTGATCGCCGAGGGCATTCTCTTCGCCGGCGGCCTGATCATTCGGTAATCACCCTGACACCCTCCGTAATTCTCCGCTGAAATGGCGAAAAAGCGAGGCGAACATGGTGACTCCCACAGATCATGGGGGTATGTCGCCAGTGGCCTTGAGGCCTAGCGAGGGGGTGGTTTGTTTGTCGAAAGCCCGCGGGATTTCGTGGACCTGACACAAATTGACGACGTGTTCGCCATGTGGGGTCATTCTCCGGCGAGCACGTCGTCCGCGTCGATGATCTGATACGCGTACCCCTGCTCGGCCAGGAACCGCTGCCGGTGGGCGGCGAAATCCTGGTCCACCGTGTCACGGCTGACCACCGAGTAGAAGCGGGCCCCGCCTCCGTCGGCCTTCGGCCGCAACACCCGTCCCAGCCGCTGCGCCTCCTCCTGCCGCGACCCGAAGGTGCCCGACACCTGGATGGCCACCGCCGCCTCGGGCAGGTCGATGGAGAAGTTGGCGACCTTGGAGACGACCAGGACCTGGATCTCCTTGTCGCGGAACGCCTGGAAGAGCCGCTCCCGCTCCTTGATCTTCGTCTCGCCCTTGATCACCGGTGCGTTCAGGTGCTCGCCGAGCTCGTCGAGCTGGTCGATGTACTGCCCGATGACCAGCACCTGCTCGTCCAGGTGCCGCCGGACCAGCGCCTCGGTCACCCGCGTCTTGGACGGCGTGGTCGCGCAGAACCGGTAGCGCTCCTCGGACTCGGCCATCGCGTAGGCCAGCCGCTCCTCGTCGGTCAGCGTCACCCGCACCTCGACGCAGTCGGCCGGGGCGATCCAGCCCTGGTTCTCCATCTCCTTCCACGGCGCGTCGTACCGCTTGGGGCCGATCAGGGAGAACACGTCGCCCTCCCTGCCGTCCTCGCGCACGAGCGTCGCGGTCAGGCCCACCCGCCGCCTGGCCTGCAGGTCGGCGGTCATCCTGAAGATCGGCGCGGGCAGCAGGTGCACCTCGTCGTAGACGACCAGACCCCAGTCGCGGGCGTCGAACAGCTCCAGGTGCCGGTAGACGCCCTGCCTGCGGGTCGTCATCACCTGGTACGTGGCGATGGTGACGGGCCGGATCTCCTT
Source organism: Streptosporangium sp. G11 (assembly GCF_051192615.1). Taxonomy (NCBI): domain Bacteria; kingdom Bacillati; phylum Actinomycetota; class Actinomycetes; order Streptosporangiales; family Streptosporangiaceae; genus Streptosporangium; species Streptosporangium sp. G11. The sequence continues at coordinate 142,802 of NZ_JBPJUQ010000014.1, read as the reverse complement.
CTTCGTGCCGCTGTACTCGCCGATCTCGTCCTCGGTCAGCGAGGTCCGCTTGAGCAGCTCCTGCTTCCACTGGTGCGCGGAGACCGTGTTGGTCACCAGGATCAGCGTCGTCGCCTTGGCCTGCGCCATCGCCGCCGCGCCCACGATGGTTTTGCCCGCCCCGCAGGGGAGCACGACCACGCCGGAGCCGCCGTGCCAGAACGCCTCGGCGGCCTCCCGCTGGTAGGTGCGCAGCTTCCAGCCGTCCTCGTTGAGCGCGATCGGGTGGTGCTCGCCGTCGACGTATCCGGCGAGGTCCTCGGCGGGCCAGCCCAGCTTGAGCAGGTGCTGCTTGATGTTGCCGCGCTCGCTCGGATGCACCGCCACGCCGTCGTCGCCCAGGCGCTCGCCCAGCAACGGCTGGATCTTCTTGGTGCGCAGCACCTCTTCCAGCACGGCCTTGTCGGTGCTGGTCAGGGCGAGCCCGTGGACGGGGTGCTTCTCCAGGCGGAGCCTGCCGTAGCGCGACATCGTCTCGGCGACGTCGACCAGCAGCGCGTGCGGCACGGGATAGCGGCTGTGGGCGATCAGCGCGTCGATCACCTGCTCGGCGTCGTGCCCGGCGGCCCGCGCGTTCCACAGCGCCAGGGGGGTGATCCGGTAGGTGTGCACGTGCTCGGGGGCGCGTTCCAGCTCAGCGAACGGGGCGATCGCCTTGCGGCACTCCCCGGCCCTCTCGTGATCGACTTCAAGAAGCAGGGTTTTGTCCGATTGGACGATCAATGGTCCGTCAGTCACAGACTTCTCCCTTGGTTACCGCAGGTTACGGCAGATCAGCTCATGGTCGCACTCGCGGACGCCCGCCGGATCGTCCCGCGTCCCGTGCTCCCTGTGTGCAACAGACGAAAGCGCCCGGGCAGTCCCGCCCGGCCCACCCGATCTCCCGCGCCCGTCGTCCGCACACCCGCCGCGTGCCCGGTCGTCGCCTGCCCGTCCGTCGCGCGTACAGCCCCGGCGGGCGGTCCCCGGCACGGTCAGGCGGGGCCGAAGGCGCCGTTGAGGCCGGCGACGATGAAGAAGGTCACGCCCAGGACGAGCAGCACGAAGTTGACGCCGATGCTGATCCAGGTCCACTTGAGCAGGTTTCTCGCGTTTCGCGGGTCGGTGTCGACCCTGCCCAGCGCGAGGCCCGACAGGATGGTGCCGACGAGGCCGCCGAGGCTCAGGAAGCAGCTCAGCGCGCACACGATGCTGATGACCAGGGCGACGATCGCGTGCGTCCTGACACCTTCGACGTTGTGGGGCGGCGGGGTGCCGTATCCCTGCGCGTAGGACTGCTCGCCGTAGCCCTGCCCGTAGCCCTGTCCGTAGCCCTGCCCGTAGTCCTGCCCGTAGTCCTGGCCGGGGTGGCCGTGCTGGCCGGGGGGCTGGCCGTAGGCCGGGGCCTGACCGTAGTCGGGCTGGTGACCCTGCTGGGTCTGCTCGTAGCCGTACGGCTGCCGTTCGTGACCCGGAGTCTGGCCGGGCCCCGTGGTGTAGGGGCTCTTCCAGTCGTCCGGGTTGGTGCTGGGGCCTTCGGAGTGACCGCTGCTCACTGGGGATCTCTCGCTTCTGTGGAGCTCAGAACGTCAACTGATATCACGATATGGGTCGTGAGCCGTGTGCCATGGGCGAATGGACTCGGTCGCATCCCGGCGGCTGGAAGCCCGGAGGGGGACCCTCGCGTCCCGGCGGGCGAGGTGACGAACGGCGCGCCGCCGCCGGGCCGTCGGCCGAGCCCGCGGCGGGCCCGTCCCGGAACCGAGAGTACCCCGTGGCCTCTCCCGGCACACCGTGGTCGGTACGGGCCTTCCCGATCCCCGAGTGACCCGCAGGGGGCATCTCAGGCGATGTCGGCTATGCCGGTGATGCGGTGCAGAGCGAAGCGGTGCACCGCCGCCCGCGTCTCGTCGTAGGCGGTGAGATAGCCGCCCTCCATCCGGGCGGGTTCGAGGATCCGGCTGGTGGCGTTGCCCTGGGAGTCGAGGTAGCCGATCCAGACCTGCGACCCCTGCCGGATGGCCTCGCGCAGGGCGGTGATCGTGGAGGTGGCGGGGGAGCGCGGCACCTCGCCGCCCGGGGCGGCCACCGGGGCGCGACGGGCCTGGTAAGCGGCGTCACCCGCGCGCACGGCGCGCACGGCGGCCGCCACCACGTCGGCCTCGTGGCCGCTGAACGTGACGGGGGAACGCCCCGCCGACGTGCCCTCGGTCCGGCGGACGTCGAGCTGGGTGATGATCACGTCACCGTCGAGCGACTCCGCCGCCGGGGCGTAACCCATCGCGCGCAGCGAGTCGACCAGCGCCGGCCGGGAGGACTGGGAGGCGATCACCGTGGGGGCGAGCCGCCGCAGCCGCAGCGGGGTCGCCCGCCTGTCGGCCATCACCTCGTCGAGCAGGGAGGAGTCGTCGCACCGCACGTACGCGCTCGCCGTGCCGACGCGCATCCGGCCGTGGCGCCTGGCCACGTCGGTGACCAGGTAACTGAGCGGCTGCGGCACGGGTGTGGTCGAGTGGCGCTCCAGAATGGCCAGCATCTCGTCGGCGCCCTGCCCGGCGTCCAGGGCCCGCCGGATCGACCGCTCGTCGAAGCGGTAGACCGTCGCGCCGCCGGTCGACTCCACCTCGGCCGCCACCGCCAGCCACCGCCTCAGGTCGCCGGTGAGCGGCCCGGGGGCGACCGCGGTCAGGTCGGCCTGGAGGAGCACGTGGTCGAGCGGCTCGGGCAGCAGCGGGAGCAGCAGGTGGGCGGCGGACACCGCACGGCCGCCCCCGGAACCACCGGGGCCGCCAGGACCGGCCGGGGCTCCGGAGCCGCCGGAGGGATCGGGGAGCAGGGCGCGACCGTGGCCCGCGAGCGCCCCGAGCCCGGTGACGCCGACCTGCTCGGCCTCGCGCAACGTGAACTCCACCAGCTGGTCGCGGTGGCCTCCGCGACGGCGGGGCTGCTCCCAGGCCAGGCGCTCGCGTACCGCGTCGAGGGTGGGCGCCACCCCCGGGGTCGAGGCGAGCATGCCCAGGGTCGTGGCGCGAACCTCTGCGGCGGCAGAGCGGCGCAGGTCGGGGTGGAGGGCGTTGAGGAGCCGGTCGCGCTCGTCGCGCTCACCGATGACCCCCGGCACCCGGTCCATGGTGAGCCAGGCCGTGGCCAGCACCACCCAGCGGTCTTCCGTGGCCTTCACCCGCCAGCCGTCGTAGGCGGGGGTGGGCATCCAGTCGCCGTCGACCGTGCCGCTCGCCGCGATCAGCCCCGCCGCGTACGACACCTCGATGATCAGGCCCGTCACCCACTCGGGCAGGTCGAGCAGGCCCGCGGTCCGCTTGAGGTCGCGCACGGCCAGGCCGCCGCTGCGGAGCACGCCGGGCGGGTCGGCGCTCCAGCGCTCGCACAGCTCCTCCACCGCGCGGGTGAACGTGAACGCCTGCCCGGCCGCCGTGCGGTCGGCGAGCCTCCGGTCGCGCTCGGTGCCCTCGGTCGCGGGCGGGAAGGGGGACAGGTCCCGGTGAACGCGGCCCCCGCGCAGGAACAGGGCGACCTCGCGGGGCAGCACCACGGTCTCCTCGCCGGTGGCGGCGAGCAGGGCCCGGGAGAGGAGCTGATCGATCGGCGACTGGGCGGTGGCGGCCCGCACCTCGCGGCGGGCGTTGGGCACCCGGCCGCTGGCCGGACCCCAGACCAGCTCGTTGAGGGCCGACCGCGCCTGCGGCGAGACCTCCTCGATCAGCCGTCCGACGATTTCCCCGTCGCCGAGCAGCGCGGCGAGGGTCTCCTTGGTGGCGCCCTCGGTCTCGGAACCCTCTCCCGCGACGTCCTGGACCAGCTCGGCCAGCCGCTCGGCGGGGTGGTGCCTGAACGCCTCCACGGCGGGCGGGCCGAGCCCGGCGGGAGCGTCGAGCACCTCCCGCACCCCCGGCGCGGTGGCCAGGGCGCGGTCGGGCCCGTAGATCAGGGCCATGGTGCGCAGCCGCTCGACCGTCTCCTTGAGGGCACCGGGAAACTCCGGATCGGCCGTTCCCGGAAGGGCGCGGGCCATCTGGGCGCGCAGCGACCGGTAGGCGACCGGGCCGGGGAGCACGACCAGCGTCTCCACGACCGCGAGCGCGAACCTGTCGAGGCGGTCGAGCGCCCTGCCCACCGCCGACGGGCTGCTCGCCCGCCCGGCCAGCCCCTCCAGATGCGCCGGAACGGGGGTGATGAGCTCGGGGCGCACGGAGACGAGGGCCCGCAACCGGTCATCGCTCCGGCCGCGCAGCCACTCGGTGAACTCCGTGCTCATTCCGCCAATGGTAGGAGGCTTAACCGACATCGCGCGGCCTGGGGGAATTCCGTGATCGCGGGAAGAGGGGCAATCGATCATGTGAGGGGCGGTGAATGGGGGAAGAAGCTCACGAGCGAGGCGATGTCGAGAGAGGATGGCCAGTGTGATCGAGCGTGCGGACCAGCTCGTCCTGGACTACGTCAGCAAGGCGGCCGACGCGGCCCACGGCGTGCTGCAGCCGAGGCAGCGAATCGACTTCGTCGCGGTGCTGCGCAGGCGGATCGACGCCGAGCGCGCGGGGACGGACGACCCGGCCGCCGTGGCGAGAGTCCTGGCCAGGTTCGGCGACCCCGCCGCGCTGGTCGACCGCGAGTTGCGCCGCCTGGGCAGGGAGGCGCCCTCCCGGTCTCCGGAGACTCCACCGGGGCGGCCCGAGCCGCGGGTCTTTGAGGAGACCTCCGAGAGTTCGCGGAGTTTTCTGGGCTCCCTGGGTTCGCGGGGCTTTTTGGGGTCGCGGGGTTCGCGTGGGGGTTCCGGCACGGTTCCCAGGCCCCGGGAGGATTCCGCGGGGATTCCCGGGGGCGCGGACCACCCCGCGGGCGCCGCAGGCCCTCCCCTGGTCGCCGTGCCCCTCGCCGCCCCCACCCCGGAAGGTCCCGTCCCTCCCGTCCCCGAGGACGCCACTCCGGCTCCGGAGGGTGCCGCCCCCACATCGGAGGACGCCGTTCCCGAGGACCCCGCCTCCACCCCGGAAGGCGCGGCCTCCGGCACGGAAGGACCCGGCCACGCGTCGGGTGCTCCCAAGGCCCGGGCCACGCCCGATCCCGGGGCGCCCACCCCTTCCCCCAGGTCCTCGTCCATGCCGGGCGAGGCGGGAACGACCGGCCGCGGCTCGTCGGCCGCCCGCGAGAATCCCTGGTCCCCGCCTCCCCGCCGACCGGTGCGGGGGCATCCGTACGCCTCGACGGGCGCTCATCCCGAGGCCGGCGAATCCGCGCCGGATCGCTCCGCGCCGGACCAGCCTGAGCCGCCGGACCGTTCTGAGCCGGACCACCCTGAGTCGGAGCGTTCCGAGCCGGACCGTCCGGGGGCGGGTGCGCGCGAGTCCTCCGCCTCGCGCGTGTCCGGATGGGCGGAGCGGATGTTCCCGGCTCGCCCGCGGTCGTCGTCGGCCGCCCCGGAAGACGACGAGCCCGACATCTCAGGCGTTAGCCGCCCGAGGAGCGAGGAGGACACCGCGGACGAGTGGGAGGACGCGGTGGAGAGCGACCCGCCGACCGAGGAGATCCCACCCGTACAGGACCCTCTCCCGCCGCCGGTGGAACGACCGGAAACACCGGAAACACCGGAAACACCGGAAACACCGGAAAAGCCGCGGGAGGCACAGGAGGCGGGGGAGAAGCGGGTGGAAACCCCCGAGGGAGACCGCCCGGAGGCGCCGCGTGGGCAGCCGGGAGACGCCGAGAGGCGTCCGGCGCTTCCGCCCGGGATGGCCAGGGGCATGCGGGAGGCCGAGGAGCGGCTGGCCAGGAAGCAGGCGCGTCGTCGGCCCGACTGGTTGCGCCGGCGACGCCCGGCCCGGTCGAGGGACGACGTCGTCCCCGGTACCCCGGACGCCCGGACGATCCTGCTGGGCCACCGGCGCGAGACGGTCGGCATGGTCCTGCTCGCCCTGGCCGGTCTGCTGATCCCCTTCCCGCTCGCCCCGATCGCGATCTTCAGGATCCCGGTGCTGGTCTGGGCCGTCGCGGTGCTCGTCGTGATCGCCTGCGAGAACTGGCACACCTCCGACAAGGCGCTCGGGCTGGCCGCCCCGATCGTGAGCTACAGCCTCGGCGGCGGCCTGGTCGCCCTCGTACGGGCCAGGAACGACCTCGGCACGGTGGTGGACGAGTTCTTCACTATCAGCGGGCTCATGTTCATGCTGGGGACGGCGTGGGCCGTCTTCTGGCTGGCCTACCGCCTGCTCAACCCCCCGGTCCCGGTGGGAAGGGGAATTCGTCGGCCCGGGTGACGTCGGTGGAGTCCTCCCGGGGGCCCGTCGTCCGCCGGATCTGTCAGCCGATGGCCTGGACCGCGGGCCGGGGCAGCAGGCCGAGGGCGAGGTGCACCCAGGAGGTGACGAAGCGGTCACGTTCCACGCGGCCCGGGGGCTCGCCCACGGTCTCCTCGAACAACTGGTACTGCACCACCGCCCCGCCGAGCACGGCGCCGATGGCGGGCCAGTCGGCGGTGGTCCCGGCATACTCGGGCTGGGCGCGGAACCACGTGGTGATCGCGTCGAACATGGGCTGCAACAGACCTTCGCGCACGGTCGCCACCAGCTCGGGAAACTGGCCCAGGTCACGGAAGAAGACGCGTGTCAGCTCCCTCTCCTCGCGGACCTTGGCCAGCCCCGCCCCGCACAGGCGGGCCAGCCGCTCCTCGATGCCGGTCGAGGTGTCGACGACGTCGAATTCGGCCAGGGTCTCGGCGATCTGTACCCGCGTCCTGGCGGCGTGCTCGTTCATCGCCGCGGCCAGCACCTCGTACTTGGACTTGAAGTGCCGGTAGAGGCCACCGGCGCCCGGTGACAGCCCGGAGGCGGCCTCGATCTCGGCCACCGAGGTTGCCGCGTAGCCGCGTTCGGCGAACAGGCGCAGGGCCTCGTCGATGATCCGCTCGCGCGTCGATCTGGTCATTCTCTGCCGATACCTCCTCCGTGACCTTATCCAGTGCCGCCCGCGTCGCATCGCACCGCACCGCACCGTGCCCGTCCCCCTTCCGGGCCGAGGGGCGGCGGGCCCGTCCGCGAGGCCGGGCTCACCGGCCGGGCCCCGGGTGACTCGCGGAGCGGCACGCGAGATGGCCCGCCGAGGGGGGCGCCGACCGCCCGGAGACCGGCCACCTGGAGAACGGGCGGGGAGGTATCAAGCCGCCTTCCGGATAAGCGAATCTTTTCGGGAAGGCTTCCACAGTGGAAGATCTCACGGACAACGATCTGATTAGCCATGTTTAGGGGGATTTGGCATTCTTTGAGGGCTTCACGGAGAATCCTCTTCGCGAAGCCGACAAGGAGCGGTGAGTGACCTGATGAACTCCGTGGGATTCGACCTCGATCTGACGCTTGCCGACACGCGCGCGGGCATCGCCGCCGTTTACGACGAGGTGGCGCTGCGTACCGGCGTCTTCATCGACAGTGTCGCCGTGGTGGCCAGGCTGGGACCGCCGCTGGAGTGGGAGCTGGCCAACTGGATGCCCGCCGCGGAGGTCCCCGCGGCCGCCGACGTCTACCGGGAGCTGTACCCGTCGATCGCCATCCCGGTCACCACCCTCATGCCCGGCGCGCGCGAGGCCGTCGAGGCCGTACGGCGGGCGGGGGGCAGGGTCGCCGTGGTGACGGGGAAGAACGCCCGCGACGCGGCGAGCACGGTCGAGTTCCTCGGCCTGGAAGTGGACGAGGTCGCCGGGTCGGTTTTCGGAGCCGCCAAGGGTCCGGCCCTCGCGGCTTTCGGCGCCGCCGCCTATGTTGGAGATCATGTCGCGGACATCGACGCGGCACGAGCGGGGGGAGTCGTCAGCGTGGCGGTGGCGACAGGTGTCTATCCGGCGGGAGAACTGCGTGATCACGGAGCCGATGTGATCCTGGGCGATCTGACTGAGTTCGTCGAATGGTTTGACGGCTGGCGAACCCCCGCCGCTCTCGTGTAATTCGGGCCCCAATACACGGTCGCTCTCAGCGCCCGCTGGGCATAACCTACATCCATTCCTTTTCACGACAGTCTGAACGAGGTCACCCCTGTGCCGAGTGGCAAGGTCAAGTGGTACGACGCCGACAAGGGATTCGGCTTCCTCACCCGCGACGACGGCGGTGAGGTCTTCGTGCATTCTTCCGCGCTACCCTCCGGCGTGGATTCCCTCAAGCCGGGCCAGAAGGTCGAATTCGGCGTGGCCGAAGGGCGCCGCGGCCAGCAGGCGCTCTCGGTCCGAGTGATCGACCAGCCCCCCACGCTCGCCAAGACCGCCAAGCCCAAGGGCAAGCGCAAGAAGCCCGACGAGATGGTCGTCATCGTGGAGGATCTGATCAAGCTCCTCGACACGGTCTCCACGTCGTACCAGAAGGGCAAGCAGCCCGAGGCCACGCACGCGAAGAAGATCGCTGCCGTGCTCCGGGCCGTCGCCGACGACCTGGACGACTGACCCCCCGCCGACCGGCCGTCGGCCCACAACCCCATGCCCGCGGTCCGCCGGTCGATCCGGCCTCACACCCGCCGATCAGCCCGTCCCGCGGCTCGGCCGCGGGTTCGGGTTCTCCTCGAACGTCCGGGGCCCTGCGGCTCAGCCGTGGGGGTTGGTGAGCGGTCTGGTCCGCTTCTCCGTCGGAGGATCCTCGTGGCGTACGACCGCGGTGGTCGTCCCGGCGGGTCTCGGCCTGGCCCGCTCCTCCGGCGCCTCGTCCCGCGAGGGCCGCTCCCCGTTCGTCGTGGGGTGCGGCCCGGACGGGGAGGGACGCGGGCCCCTGGAGGCCTCGACCCTGGCGTCCACCTCCCTGACCCGCCTGCGGCGGCGTACCAGCAACCAGCCGAGCGAGCCCGCCAGCACCGCGGCCATCACGGCCAGCCCCGCCGATCCGCTCGCGAACAGCGACAGCAGCAGCCCGATCAGGCCGCCCAGCACCCACGCGATCTGCAGGAAGGCCTCCACCACCCCGAACGTGGACGAGCGCACCTCCTCGCCGATCTCCCGCTGCACGATCGCGTCCAGCGCGAGCTTGCCCAGGCCCTGGGCGAACGCGGCCACCAGCGCGACCGCCACCGCGCTCCACAGCTGGAAGACGACGGCCGCCAGAATCGTGATCGCGGTCGTCAGGGCGAGCGTGCCCAGCACGATGACCTGCGGGGAGTGGTTGCGCACCCACGAGGCCACGGCCGTGCCCGCCAGCCCCCCGACCCCGGCGGCCACCGCCAGCACGCCGATGGCGACCATCGGCGGCAGACCGGGCAGGTTCTTGTCCTGGACGAGGAAGAGCAGGTAGAAGAGCAGGAATCCGGAGTAGAGGCGGATGGCCACGTTGGCGTGCATCGCCTCGGCCACCACCGGGCCCACGTTCAGCATCGTGCGCCAGCGGGGTGGCCGTTTCTCGCCCTCGTCGTCCAGCTCCTCCAGGTCGGGGGAGTCGACGTGGCGCGGGAGCCGTACGGCCAGCACGCCCTGGAGCAGGAAGAGCACCGTCGCCCCGCGCAGCACCCATTCGGCGCCCAGCCAGGCGCTGGTGCCCGCGCCGATCGGCACCGCGACACCCGCCGCGATCAGCGCGAACAGGGCGACCCGCGCGTTGGCCGTGACCAGCGCGATGTCGGCGGGCAGCACGTTCGGCATGATCGCCGCGCGGGAGACGTTGTAGGCCTTCGACAGCACCAGCACGGCCAGCGCCGCCGGGAAGATCGTGAACACGTCGCCGGGGGCGATGGCGGCCGCCATCGCGAAACAGAGCAGCCCGCGGCCGAAGAGGGTTCCGGCCATCACGAAACGCCGGCCGGAGCGGAACCGGTCGAGGACCGGTCCGACGAACGGCGCGACCACCACGAACGGGATCATCGTGATCAGCAGGTAGAGGGCGACCTGGCCGCGCGCCTCGTTCACCGGGAGCTTGAAGAGCGTCCCGGCCAGGGCCGCGGTGACCAGGGCGTCGCCCGCGCTGTGCGCGGCGGTCAGCTCGATCAGCTGGCCCAGCCCGGTGCGGCCCGCGCCCTGGGCGTGGGTCAGCCGCCGAGCGGCCCTGCCCGCTCGCTGGGTGCCGCTGACCGCGCCCCGGCCCGCCCGCGCCGTCGCCCGGCCCGTGCCACGGCCCGCCCGGCCGGCGGCCCGGCCCGCGGCGACAGCGGCCCCGCCGACCCGCCGGGAGGCATCGCCCACCGTCTTCCGCGCCCGTTCCCACCCAGCTGCCACGTATCCAGTCATACCCGAAGGGCGGGTGAGTTGTCCGGTGCGCCAGGTCACTCCCTGGGCGATTGGATGTCCACCGGATGTCCGCGGTGCCGTTCGCTCCGCTCATGGGCGAGAATGAACTGTGAGCGCAGTGAGCGAGCGAGCCAGTAAGGACAGCAGCCGTCGTGCTGCGAGGCTGACGGGAGACGACTCGTGAGCCGGACTCGATCCCGTGCCGTGGTCCTTGACCAGGCATGCGTCGCGGCCGTCGACCTGGCGAGAGCCGCGGTCGAGGAGAACGTCAGGCCGGGAGAGGTGGGCGACCACCTCGGGGTCGAGGGCGAGGGCGACCGCGTCGTCACCCATTACTTCGCCTGTCTCGACCGCGCCTACCGGGGCTGGCGCTGGGCCGTGACGGTCGCCCGGGCCTCGCGGGCACGCAACGTGACGGTCAGCGAGGTCGTGCTCCTGCCCGGCGCGGGGGCCCTGATGCCGCCGCAGTGGGTGCCGTGGAGCGAGCGGCTCCTGCCCGGCGACCTCGGCGTGGGCGATCTGCTGCCCACCTCCGACGACGACGACAGGCTCGCGCCCGGTTTCACCGAGACCGACGACGACTCCGACCATCAGATGATCTTCGAGTACGGCCTCGGCCGGGCCCGGGTGCTCTCCCCGATCGGCCGCGACCGCGCCGTGCGGCGCTGGCACTCCGGTGAGTCGGGGCCGCACACCCCGCTCGCGCACGCCGCGCCCGCCCAGTGCTCCACCTGCGGCTTCTACTGGCCGCTCGCGGGCGCGCTGCGCACCGGCTTCGGGGTCTGCGCGAACGAGTACGCCCCCGACGACGGGCGGGTCGTCGCCGCCGACCACGGCTGCGGTGCGCACTCCGAGGCCGCCGTGCTGCCGCACCAGGTCGAGCCGACCTCGCCGATCCTCGACGATCTCTCCTACGACACCGCCGAGAACGCCTCGGAACCGGACCTGGCCGGATCGGTGGACGACACCGCCTCCGAGCCGCTCGGTCACTCCTGACCCGGCGCCGCCGGGCCGCTCCCAACCCGGGGCACCGGGTCCATCCCGCCCCGCCGCCGTCCCAGCGGCACGCCCGGCCGTCGAGGCCGGGCGCCGCTCCCGTGGTGTCCCTGCCGTCCCGGCCAGGACGCCTGGCCGTGCGGGGCATCGACCTTTGGAAGCATCGCCTTGACTGACATCTTCGGCACCGAACGACTGCGCTCCGCCGTCCTGGCGGCCTGGACGGCCTCGCCCGCCCGTTTCCGCGAGGACTCCAACGCGGAGGAGGACTTCGCGCTCGGCGGCTACCGCGACCGGCTGATCGTCGAGCTCGCCCAGAACGCCGCCGACGCCGCGCTCCGCGCCGGGGTACCCGGGCGGCTCCGCCTCTCGCTGCGCGAGGGCGTGCTGTCGGCCGCCAACACCGGTGCCCCCGTCGACAGGGCCGGGATCGAGGGCCTGTCCACGCTGCGCGTCTCCGCCAAGCGCGACGACGCCCACGCGGCCGGCCGGTTCGGTGTCGGGTTCGCGGCCGTGGTGTCGGTCTGCGACGAGCCGGTGATCGGCTCGCTCGGCTCCGGGGTCGTCCGCTGGTCCCGTGACCAGACCGCCGCCCTGGTGGCGGCCGAACCCGAGCTGGCCAAGGAGCTCGCCGAGCGCGGCGGGCACGTCCCGCTGCTGCGCCTGCCCTTCCCCGCGGGTCCGGTCGAGATCCCCGCCGGGTTCGACACGCTCGTGCGGCTGCCGCTCCGCGACGACGCGGCCGAGGAGGCCGTACGGGCGATGCTCAGGGAGACCAGCCCCGCCCTGCTGCTCGGCCTGCCCGCCCTGGAGTCGATCGAGGTCGACGTGGACGGCGAGACGCGGACCGTCACCTCCGAGGGCTGGAAGGTCGTCTCGGCCTCCGGGCGGTTCACCCCCGAGCAGGTGGCCGCGCTCTTCGCCGACCGCCCGACCGAGGAGCGCTCCCGGCCGCACTGGCTGGTCCGCTGGGCCGTGCCCGTCACTGGTCCCGGGTCCGTCACTGGTCCCGGGTCCGTCACCGGTCCCGCGTCTGCTTCCGCGTCCGGTTCCGGTTTCGCGTCCGGTGCCCCGGGCGGGGCTCCGGACTCGCGGGAGACGGCGCCGGTCGGGGAGCCCCGGCCGCTGCCCGCGCTGGTACCGCCCGTGGTGCACGCGCCCACGCCGAGCGACGAGCCGCTGGACCTGCCCGCGCTGCTGATCGCCTCGTTCCCGATGGCCACCGACCGGCGGCACGTCGCCCCGGGCCCGCTGGCCGACTTCCTGGTCGAGCGCGCCGCCGACACCTATCTGGAACTACTCGCCGGGCTGCCCCGCACTCCCCGGCTCCTCGACCTCGTCCCCGGCATGATGGGCAAGGGCGAGCTGGACGCCCGCATCCGCCGGGCGATCCTGCGCAGGCTCCCCGACGTCCCGCTGCTCCCCGCGCTCTCCCCGCCCGCCGACCCGGCCTCGTCGGGCAGGGGCGGTTCCGGCACCTCGCTCCTGCTTCCCGACCCCTCCGACGGCTTCGCCGCGGGCGGAGGCGCCCCCCCGGCCCCGCTTCCCGACGGTGAGGAGCTGGTCGTCTCCGGGCGGCAGGCCTCCGTGGTCGCGGCCCCGGCCGAGCTGCTGGAGAGGGTCGCCCCCATGATCCCCGGGCTGCTGCCCGCGGGGTGGCCGTCCAGGCATCCGGCGATCAACGCGCTCGGTGTCAGCCGGGTGCAGCTCTCCGACATCGTGGACATGCTCTCCGGCGACGCCGTCAAGGACAGGGACCCGGCCTGGTGGCGGTCGCTGTACGAGGTGCTGCCCGCCGACGACCCCGAGGCCCTCGGCGCGCTGCCGGTGCCGCTGGCCGACGGCCGCCTGGTCAGGGGGCCGCGCGGCACGCTGTTGCTGACCAACGGCTCCGCGCTGGACCCGGCCGTCCTCGCCCCGCTCGGGCTGCGCGTGGTGCACCCGGACGCGGCCCATCCCCTCCTGCTCAGGCTCGGCGCGGGCGAGGCCACGCCGCGCACCGTCCTGGAGGACCCGCTGACCCGCTCCGCCGTCTCGGAGTCGCTGGACAGCCCCGACTCGGAACCGGTGGCCCAGGCGGTGCTCGCGCTGGTCGACGCCGCGGGGCTGACCGCGGGCGACGCCCCGTGGCTGTCCGAGCTGGCGCTGCGCGGCGCCGACGGCGAGCTGTACCCGGCGGGCGAGCTGCTCCTCGCCGACGGGGCGCTGGCCGGGCTGCTCGACAGGGAGACGCACTTCGGCACGGCCGCGCCCGAGCTGGTGGAGCGGTACGGCCCCCGGGTCCTCGCCGCGGTGGGGGTGCTCGACGGCTTCGCCGTGGTCAACGACTCCGACGTCATGATCGATCCGGACGAGTGCGACCATGACCTGGATCGCGAGGACGAGTGGCTGGAGATCGTTCTCGACCTGCTGCCCGAGATGGACGTGCCGCCGGTCGCCCGGGAGTTCTCCGCTGTACGCGACCTGGAGTACGTCGCCGACTGGCCCGCCGCCCTCGCCCTGCTGTCGCGCCCGCCGCTCCGCTCGGTCCTGCACCCGCTGCGGATCCTGGTGGCCGGGGAGGTCGTGGAGGTGCCGTCCTACACCGCCTGGTGGCTCTCCACGCACCCGGTGCTCGCCGGCAGGCGTCCCACGGAGCTGAGGCTCCCGGCCGGCGATCCGCTGCTGTTCGGCCTGTACGGCGACGCCCCGGCCGTCGTCGACGAGGCCGCGCTGGCGATGATCGGCGTCCGGAGCACGCTGGTCGACCTGCTCGCCTCTCATGGCGGCCCCGACGAGCTGCTCGACCTGCTGGGCGACCCCTCCACGGAGGTCGACCGCGCCCAGCTCCGCTCCCTGTGGGTGGCCCTCGCCGGTGTCGATCCCGCCCGCGTCGGGCCCCCGCGCGCCGTACGAGCCGTCCTCGGTGACGCGATCGTCGCCGTCGACGCCGAGGACGGCCGCACGCTGTCCACCGGCGCCGGTTTCGAGGGTGAGGCCGCGGGCGAGCCGGTCGTGGTCGAGGCGCCGGACCTGCTGCCGCTCGTCGCGGGCCGGCCGCTGGTCCTGGCCCCGTTCGACCTGGCCGAGGCGCTGTCGGAGCTGCTCGACCTGCCGCTGGCCGGTGAGGAGGCCGCGGGTGAGGTGACGTCCTCGGGCCGGACGCGCGACGTCCCGCCCGCCGTACGGTCGCTGCTGCCGACCGCGCCCTTGACCTACGTGGAGCACGAGAGGCTGCTGGTGGACGGCGTCCCCGCCGCCTGGCGGTTCTTCGAGGGCACGGTGCACGCCTCGGGCGTGGAGGGGCTGGCGCGCGGGCTCGCCTGGGCGTCCGGCCAGTGGGGCGACCGGCTCGCGGTGGCGGCGCTGCTGCGCGATCCGGCGGCGGTGCCGCTGCTGCTCGCCGAGGCCGACCTGGACAGCTGGACCGCCTCGACCTGAGGGATCACCCGCGCGGGGGGCTACAGGATCGCCGTGGTCGGCTCGATCGGCCCCTCGGACGGGGGCGGTGGGCGGCGGTTGCGGCGGCGTACGTACCAGAGGCCGAAAAGGCCGCCGCAGATGCCCGACACGCAGGTCCAGATCCACCAGCGGTACTCGGGATCCGGCTGTGCGACCAGGAGGACGACCAGGGCGATGGCCCACAGACCCGTACCCGTGAGGATCGTGAGCGTGTCGTTGGTCTTCAACGGTTGCAGATCCGGACGTCGTGGCTGGTTCACGCGCTCCAGACTAGGTGACGGCGTCTCACTGTTCGCAAAACGGATTACGTCAAGGCGCGAATCCGTCTCGAAAGCATCACCATCGGCAGCCGGGTCTTCCGGGGAGGGAAACTCGCTGTCACTCTGCGTCAGTGAATGATGTTAAAACTCCCAAAATAAGTAGAATTGACCGTTTCTTCGTCATCTCTGACCGCGGCTCGTCCGTGGGCCGGGAGGTGCGCGGCGGGTTCGCCACCTTCTTCACGATGGCCTACATCGTCGTGCTCAACCCCTTGATCATCGCCACCGTCAAGGACGCCGAGGGTCAGTTCATCGGCGACGGGAGCACGCCCAACATCCCGCTCGTCGCGGCCGGCACCGCCTTCGTGGCCGGACTGCTCAGCATCCTGATGGGTGTCATCGGCAAGGTTCCCTTCGCGATGGCGGCGGGCCTCGGCCTGAACGCCTTCGTCACCTACGGCATCGCCTCGCAGATGTCCTGGGAGTCGGCGATGGGCCTGGTGTTCCTGGAGGGCGTGATCATCGCGCTCCTGGTGCTGACCGGGTTCCGCACCGCCGTGTTCAACGCCATCCCACCCCAGCTCAAGACGGCGATCAGCGTCGGCATCGGCCTGTTCATCGCCCTGATCGGTTTCGTGGACGCGGGCTTCGTCCGCCGGGTGGCGGCCGGGCCGCCGCTGGAACTCGGCATCGCGGGCTCGCTGACCAGCTGGCCGATCCTCGTCTTCGTGGTCGGCCTGCTGCTGATGGTGCTGCTGGTGGCGCGCCGGACCAAGGGTGCCATCCTGATCGGCATCGTCGCCACCACCGTCCTCGCGGTCATCGTCGAGGCAGTCGCAAAGGTGGGCGCCTCGGTGACGCCGGGCCAGCCGCCGAACCCCGCGGCCTGGCAGCTCGTCGTTCCCCGGTTGCCCGAGCAGATCTTCGGCTTCAACAACCCGCTGGTGCTGTTCAGGGAGTTCGACCCGTTCGGCGCCTTCGGCTCCGTCTCGGTCATCCTGGCCCTGCTGCTCATCTTCACCCTGCTGATCACCGACTTCTTCGACACCATGGGCACGATCGTGGGCGTCGGTGGCCAGGCCGGGCTGATCAAGGAGGACGGCACCCTGCCCAGGACCCGCGAGATCCTCCTCGTCGACTCGATCGGCGCGGCGGCCGGAGGCGCGGGTTCCGTCTCCTCCAACACGACCTACATCGAGTCGGCCGCGGGTGTCGGCGAGGGCGCCCGCACCGGCCTCGCCAGCGTCGTCACCGGCGTGCTGTTCCTGCTGGCCATCTTCGTCTCGCCGCTCGTCGCCGTCGTCCCCTACGAGGCCGCCGCTCCCGCCCTGGTCGTGGTCGGCTTCCTGATGATGACCGCCATCCGCGAGATCGACTTCACCGACTACGAGATCTCCATCCCGGCGTTCCTCACGATCGTCCTGATGCCGTTCACGTACTCGATCGCCACCGGTATCGGTGCGGGCTTCGTCACCTTCGTACTGATCAAGGCCGTCAAGGGGAAGGCCGGGGAGGTCCACCCGCTGATGTGGACCGTTGCCGGTCTGTTCGTGATCTACTTCGCGCTCGGCCCGATCAAGGCTCTGCTGGGCCTCGGCTGAGCACCGGAAGCCGTCGTGGTGGCCGCCGGGAGATCGATCACCACGACGGCCTTCGATCGGTGGATTCGTGCCGATCGGCCGCACGAAGTGAATGACCTGTGTCCTCGTGGTTCCTCAGCCCGCGCACGGCGCATCGGAGATACGGGAGAAGTCCAGGATCGTGTAATGCGTGGTGGAGTCCTCCCAGATCAGCATTGATGTGTCGGGCGTGGCCGCGCCGTACTTGATCGTGCCTGAGGTAACTTCGGCTCCAGCACGGCCGGGTCCGAGCAACGCGATCCGCCCGGCGCAGCGGTCATACAGCTGGAAAAGCCTGCTTTTTTACGACAGGGGTCCCGGAACCGTCACGGGAGACGGCGAGAGGGTGCAGGAGTGCGAATCGGTCCCGGATCGGCGGCATCAGCGCCAGAGGAAATCCAGGGACGGTCGTGCGCCCGGAGCCGTCCACGTGTTGCATGACGACCTGCACAGCCTCATGGGGCCGACCGGTCACCCGTCCGACACACCACGCGGGTCCGCAGTACAGACCCTCGGTGTCGTCCAGGTGCCGAGCCTTGTTCTCCTGACGCGTGAGCAGATTGACGACACTCCGCCGCGACCTGTCGTAGCCCCAGGGCCAAGAGGTCACGCGGAGGGCGCCTTCGGGGAGGATCCGCCTGGGTTCACCGCCGGCGAGGGGGACGGACCAGGCGCCGTTGAATCCCCACCAGACGGCGAGGTCGCCGGTGACCTGGAAGCCCTTGGTGTAGTCGCCGGCACCGGCCGGCAGGCGGGTCACCATCCTCAAGGAACCGCCTGTCCGGGGCATGGTCCACAGTTCCAGGTGGCGCTCGTCATGTCGCGCATCGGGTCTTTCGCCGCGCTGGATCAGCCAGGCCACCTGCTTGGAGTTGAGAGCCGCACGCTTGACCTCGAAACACTTCTCGCATGACGTCCGCCTCGGTGCGGTGGCCAGGACCCGTGAATGCCCTGTCTTGGCATCGAAGCTCAGGAACGCCGGACGGCGTTCAAGGGTCGTCAGAAGGACCGCGTCCTTTCCCAGCATCGCGATGGGCATCACGGGGCGGCCGTCCTTGAGTCTGCGGGGTACGACGAGGAGAGCCCCAGGCCACACGTCACGGACTGGCGTGAGCGCTGGTATCTCGGAAAGCGGGGCGGCCCGGTCAGGCGGTTGGTGTGATGTGCAGGCGGTTCCCGCACCGGCGAGCAGTGTCAGAGCCAGGAGGAACCGTCCCGCACCACGCCAAGTCTTCACCTGGTGTCAGACGGGTCAAGGTCGATGATGGTTCCGAACTTGCCGCCGGACACGTCGATCGCCAGCGGTATCGGTGCGGGTTTCGTCACCTTCGCGCTGATCAGGCCGTCAAGGGAAAGGCCGGGGAGGTCCGGTCGCGGGGCTGTTCGTGATCTACTTCGCGCTCGGCCCGATCAAGGCTCTGCTCAACCTTTGAGTACGAGGCCGTCATGGTGATGGTGGAACCGATCGCCATGACGGCCCTCCCTCGTTCTCGTCCGGCGTGCCGGAGGGCGGACTTGACGGGCGGATCGCGGTCGCCGGCGGGCCGGGAATTCCGTCTGCTACCCGAGGTCCGTGATTTCCCGGTTCCAGATCATGTCGGCAGGACGGTCGGTTCCGTTTTTCCGAAGAGGGATGGCAGGTCCACGAGGAGGACGTCGCCACGGCGGCGTGCGATCGTCACGAGGTCGGGGTGGAAGCCTTCCAGGGAGAAGACCGCCAGCCGGGTGGAGGTGACGTCGTGTCCCTGGTCTCGGAGGATCTCCTTCAGCCGGTCGAGCCGTTCCAGGTCCGCGGGGCCTCGCCCTACGAGGGTGGCCTTCGCCTCCCCGATGAGCCCCACCGTGGCGCGGCCGGACCTGCGGTCCAGGGCGATGACGTCGATCTCGTGTTTGGCCCGTCCGCCCTGATCGTTGATCACTGTCGAGGCGATCGTGCTCGTTCCCGCGCGGAGGGAGGGGTCGGTGTGGCGGCGGAGCCACTCACGTGAGCACTCCTCGAAATGAGGGCCCAGGATGCGAGAGATGAAGGTGGGCCGAGAATCGCGCCATGCCTGGGCGGAGGCGCCCGTCTCGATCAGGTCCCGTTTCGGAATGGTGATCAGGTTGTGGAAGCGGATGATGGGATCCGCGACGGTGACCACCGGGCGGCGCTCCCAGAGCGGGTCGGTCGAGTAGTCGAGGTATCCCGAACTCGTCAGCATCTCAAGCGGGCGGGTCAGGGATGTGCGATCGCGTTCGACCAGTCCGCCGATCTTCGTCGGGCTGGTGGCGCCGGTGGCGACCGCGTTGATGATCGCGTAATGGAGTGAGCTCCCGGTGAACCGAGGGTCCTCCCGCAGCAGATACTCCGCCTCGCTACGGGAGAAGAGCGCCTGACCGGGATTGAGAACCGTCGCCGGGATCCAGGTGTCGAACTCCTGTGGGGTCTGAGGCGAAGGTGACGAGGTCAGGCTGCGGTATCCGGGAGATCCGCCGAGCGTGGCGTGCAGTCGCAGGGCGGTGGCCGGATCGTCGACGCCCCAGTGCCGCGCGGTGGTGCTCAGATCGAACGGCTGGAGACGCATGTCGACGGCCGCCCGCCCGCGCAGTGCCTTCGTACCGGACAGGAGATCGTTCATCACGGACATGGCCGATCCGCAGACGATCACTCGTCCACCCTCGTGGCCGTGACCGGTCTGTGAACGGTCGTAGAGCAGCTGGAGCAGGCCGGGCATTTCCGGAGAGTGCGTCATCCAGTAGGGCAACTCGTCGATGACCAGCAGTCCGGAGGCGCCGCGTCGTCGCACGGTCAGGCTGATCGCCGAATCGAGAAGAGACTCCCAGCCGGCGTCGTCGCGGAAGAGGCCGGAGCTCACCCCCGCGTATCGCGCGAGGTCGTCGGCGAATCGACGCCGCGCGGTCACCGTGCCCTCTTCGGCGACTGCGGAGACATAAAGGCCGTCCATCGCGTCGGCCAGCGCGCGGAGGAGATAGCTCTTGCCGACACGCCGCCGTCCGGACAGGACCCCCAGCCGTAGATGGGGGTCGGGATGCGTGACGAACTCGGTGAGCATGGACCACTCCGAGTCGCGGGCAAGCAAACGAGATGGTTTGGACACCGGCGTCTCCTGAATTGTAGGTTCTCAAGCATACAGTTCAGGTAGTGATCGCATATGGATTCGCTGGACCGGCCTTGCCGGTGAGCGTCTTCACGTATTCGATGGCCAGTGGTATCGGTGCGGGTCTCGTCACCTTCGCGCTGATCAGGGTCCTGCTCAACCTCTGGGTACGTGATGGTGGAACCGACCATGACGGGTGGGTTCGCATCAGGTTCGTGAGGTCACGCGCGGGCCGTTCTCGCGGGTGATCTCAGTCCGTGCAGGGGGGATCGGTGATGCGGGAGAGATCCACGACCGTGTAGCGTCCGCCGCCGCTCTTCCAGAACACGATCGGCCCGTCCGTTGCCATCGCGCCGAAACGGATCTCGTTCCAGTCCTCCGGAGCCTTGGTCCGGTCGGGGAACCCGAGCAGCGCGGCCCGCCGACTGCACCGGTCGTACAGTTGGGCCGAGGTCCCGAGGTGACCGCCTTCCCACCTGCCGTCGCTGGGGAGGGCGGGAGGCCGAAGGAGGACGAGCCTGTCTCGGATCGGGGGCACGAGGGACAGAGGATGCCCGAAGACGGTCGTACGTCCGGAGCCGTCCACTCGCTGTATGGCGGCCTTCCTCGGCTCGTTGGGCCAAAAAGTGACCTGCCCCACGCACCACACGGGCCCGCAGGCCAGAAACTCGACGTCGTCCGCATGCCGCGCCCTCCTCTCCTGGCGAGTGACCAGATTGACGACGGTCTGCCGCCGCCCGCCGTAGGCCCAGGGCCAGGAAGTGATGTCGAGATCCCGGTCGGGAAGGATCTGCCCGCGTTCGTCTCCGGTGAGCGGAGCACTCCAGATGCCGTCAGAGTCCTGCCAGACCACGAGATCGTCGGTGATCTCGAAGTTGCGGACATGGCCCTGCCCGGTGGTCGCCAGCCGGGTCGTCATCTTCATCGGACCGCCTGACCGGGGGATGGTCCAAAGTTCCGTGCGAGGTTTTTCCGCGTATCGCGAGCCTGGTTCGTAGCGATTGATCAGCAAGATCACGTGCGTGGAGTTGATGGTCATGGGCGAGAGGTGGACATCGAAACACCCGTCGCAGGATGCCCACTTCGGTGTCGTGGCCAGGACGCGCTGGCGTCCCGTGCGGACGTCGAGGCTCAGGAACGCCGTACGTGACCCCCGGCCATCACGAGAAGCTCATCGGCGCTCAACATCGCGACAGGCCATACGGTACGGCCGTCCTTGAGCTTGGAGGGCACCGTGAGGAGCGCTTCCGGCCACACATCGCTGATGGGGGCGAGCGCCGACACTGTGGGAAGCGGTTCGGGGGGTTGGTGTGACGTGCAGGCGGTTCCCGCCCCGGCAAGCAGTGCCGCCGCCAGTATGAACCGTCTCATGCCACGCTGAGGTTTCACCTGGTGTCAGACGGATCAAGGTCGATGATGGTTCCGAACCTGCCGCCGGTCACGCGGGTCATCGGAATGTGTACTCATGCCGGTCGAAGTCGAGGGTCCAGGCGTACTTGTCGAGGAAGGAGTGGGACAGCAGGCCGTCGATGCGCACGCCGCCGAACGACGCCCAGGGCGCGCGCCGGGTCGGGGTCGTGGCCACGAACTGGTCGTCCTGACGAAGCGGCCCGAGATGGATCGGCTCGTCGACGCCGAAGTGCGGGCGGGCCGCGCGAGCCCGTTGCACCCCCCAGGAGCGGTATCGCCGCGTGGTCGTGTAGAGGCAGGCCTGGCGGGGTGGCGAGCCGTCCTCCTGGCCGACGTAGACGAGTCCGGAGTCGACGAAGAAGTTGAGGTCCTGCCGGGTGCCGAAGCCGCCGCGGGCGAACATGTAGTGGTCCGCCCACAGGTAGAAGGGGATCCGGGCGAGCTCCGGCCGGCCGTCGAGAAGCGCGAGATGGTCGGCCGCCTGCCGTGGGTCGCGGCGTCGTGACAGGAGCAGGCGCCCGCGGGGATAGTCGATGGTGGCGAGGAATCGCTGCAGCACATTGGTGCCGATGATGACGAGGTCCTGGTCGTCGCGCAGCGTCGGCATGGCCTTCACCGGCACATTGGTCAGGACGACGTCGCCGAGCGTCAGCTCCCTGGCCATCCCGGTGTGGAGGTCGGTGCGGGTCGTACCGTGATGATTCTTTCCGCCGGGGACCAACTGGATGCCCAGCGCGTCGGCGCGCCTGGTTCCCATGACGAGGAACGTGCCGCCGGTGTCGATGTGGGCGCGTACGGGGTGGCCGTCGAGCGTGGCGTCCACCGCGGGCAGGTAGGGCGCCAGCGCGTGATCGGCGAAGGGAAGGACGGCCGCGTGGTCGAGCTCGACTCCCAGCGGGTGATCCATCCGCGACACGAGGTCGGGAGGCACCGGCCGTTTCCCCCGGCGCCGCTGTACGTGCGCGTAGGCCTCGGCCGGCCTGTCCAGGTGCAGCAGGGCGTGCGCGGCGGGTTCGTCCAGCTCCGTGCAGGCCGGATACAGGTGGCGAACGGCCTCGTAGTGGGTCAGCGCCCGCTCGTAGTTTCCGCGCACGTAGCCGGTCAGGAACAGGAGGTACGCCTGTCGCCGCCGATCGGCATGCGCGGCCAGACGTTCGGCTTCGTCGATGTCCCCGCGCGTCCAGGCCCGCCACGCGGCGCGGGCGGGCGTTCCTCGGGTGTGCCACCGGCGGGAGACCCAGCTCATTCCCCGGCCTCCCCTGCCGCCTGACCGTCTCCGGCGCTCAGATCCAGGGCGGCCGCGATGATGGTGAGCAGCGGGACCAGCGCGTGGGCGGCGAGTTCGTACTCGCCTCGCCGAGGCTGGATGAGCAGGCCCGCCGCCTGCAGCCCGCGCAGGTGGTGGTAGAGGTGTCCGGTGGAGGTCGTCTCGCCGAGGGCCTCCTGAAGCTGTGCTCGGGTGCGTGACGTTCCGATCAGCGCGGTGAGCAACGCCAGGCGTGCCGGACTTCCGAGGCACTCCAGCATGGTGGCGGTACCCGATCGCTCCGCGCCGGTGAGATCGCGGACGGGTCGCTGTTTGGCCCACAGGTACTCGCGGCCATCGCGGCCGACGGCTCCCGCGTACGCGATCGCGCCGGTCGCCTCCGGCGGCCCGGGGACCTGTTCGTCGTCGTCGGCACTGCCGATGTGCTCGCGTAGCCGGTCGAGCAACCGCAGGGGCACGCTGCCGGTCGATCCTTCGGCCGCCCGCTCTTTCTGCGGGGTGGCCGGCGCCGTCTCCAGCCGTTCCACCCGCTCCTCCAGCGCGGCGAGCCGCTGCTCCATCGTGTCCATTCTCGCCCTCAGATCGCCATCGAGAGGTAATTCCGAAATTCCGGACTAGCGTACATTTGCCCTCTGGAAGGGTCAATGGCTCGTACGTGCCCGGTCGGCCATCCGATCTGGCGGCGACATCGATCGCCACCGGTACGGGTCCGGTCACCTTCATGCTGATCAAGGTCATCGAGGGCGGGGCGCGTGAGGCATACCCGCTGAGGTGGCTGTTCGTCGTCTCCTTCACCCTGGGGCGTTGCTCGGCCTCTGCGTGCGGGACACGGCCGTCACGGGGGTCCTGGGAAACGACCCCCGTGACGGCCGCGCGTGTCTCACCGTGCCGTCGTGCTCAACGCCCTCTGGGGCCACCGGGCAGCAGCCCCGCGCGGTATGCCTTGAGGACGGCATCGGACTCGGCCTGGGTGAGCGTGCCGCCGGTGACGGCCGCCTTCAGCCGTTCGGCCAGGACCGCCTCGGCCTCGGCGCCGCGCTGCTGACGGAGCGTCTCCAGCGCGGCGGTGACCTTGTCCGCTGTGATGCCGAGCTTGGCGGCCAGGGCTTCGGCGTGTTCCTGGAGGGCGGCCTTCCTGGCCTCGTCCCGCGGGGCGGCCTGCCCGGCGCCCCTGGGAGGTCGGCCCGGCCCGCCTGCCCCGCGGACCTCCTCCAGGGCCGTGGTGACCTTGTCCTCGTCGAGCCCGAGGAGCTCGGCGAGCTTGGCGGCGATCTCCCCGTGGCCGCCACGGCCGCCGTGGCCACCGTGCGGGCCGCGTTCCGTGCCGTCGGGGGCGGTGCCGGGGGTCGCCGAGGACGACGGCGCGGGGGTGGGGCTGGTCGCCCAGGCCGCCACGGGGACGGCCAGCCCACCGGCCAGAGCGGTGCCGACGCCGGCGATGATGATCATGCGCTTGGTGCGGTTCATGTAACTCCCTGTCTGATATGGAGCACTTACCGGACAGATGCTCGGGCGACCAGATGAGACCCTCCTCATCCCAGGCTGAGAATCCGGTGAGATCCGGCACACCTCGTCCGGCCGGTCGTGGATCACCGTCGCCGGAGAGCCGCACGGGGGACCCCGCCGTGAAACCCTGTTCAGGGCCGGGTACGGGGCGGCCGGGCCCGGAAATCCGGCGGCCGGCGCGGGTGTTCCAGGTGGGGTTGGCGATCCCCCCTCCGTCTGGCACGCTGTACGGCCCGCATCGAGAAGGAAACCCGTTGGAGGGAATCACGTGTATTCGTATATAGTTAGCAAAGGTAATGACCTACGCTAATGAATCACCCCAGGAAGGACCACGTCGCGAACCTGCGCAGCGACGCCGGTCTGGCTTCGGCTCTGCGCGTGTCACTGGCACGACTGAACAGACGCCTGCGCAGGCAGGCCGCGGTGCACTCGCTGACGCCCACCCAGCTCGCGACGCTCGCCGCCGTAGAACGGCATTCCGGGATAACCCCCGGCGAATTGGCCGAGCTGGAGAAGGTCCAGCCACCCTCGATGACACGCGTGATCGCCGTGCTGGCCGAGCGGGAGCTGGTGTCACGTACACCGCACCCGACCGATCGGCGCCAGGTGACCGTGGGCGTGACCGAGCAGGGCTCAACGCTGCTGAGGGAGGAGCGCCGCCTCAAGGAGGCGTGGCTGACGCAGCGGCTGAAGGAGCTGACACCCGAGGAGAGGGCGACACTCCGGCAGGCGGCTCCAATACTGGAGAAGCTCAGCCGGATCTAGCCGACCCCGAGGAACCCGGGGCCCCGGCGGCTTCGCGCGAGGCCGAGGCGTCCACCGCGCCGGACGGAGAGCCGGGTACGGCCCGGGACGGGGAACCGGACCTGGAGCCCGAGGGGAGGCCGGACGGGGAACCGGGGGCCAACTCGGGCCGGAAGACCCGTAAGAAGACCGGGTTGAGGGCGAGGGTACGGCGGCGGCGGGCCGCTAGGGCCGCCGCCACCGCGAACGAGTTCCAGGCCATCGAGAGCGGGACGGCCCAGGCCGTGCCCGAGGCGCGGGGCGGGATGTTCCGCTCCCTGCGGATCTACAACTACCGGCTGTTCGCGGCCGGAGGCGTGGTCTCCAACGTCGGCTCGTGGATGCAGCGCACCGCGCAGGACCTGCTGGTTCTGGACCTGACGAACGGCAGCGCCTTCGCGCTGGGCGTGACCGTCATGCTGCAGTTCCTACCGTTGCTGCTCTTCGGCCTCTGGGGCGGCATGCTCGCCGACCGCTATCCCAAGCGGCAATTGCTGATCGTCGCCCAGTCGCTCATGGGCCTGCTGGCGCTCACCATGGGCGTGCTCGCCGTGACAGGCTCGGCCCGGGTCTGGCAGGTGTTCGTGATGGCGTTCATGCTCGGCCTCATCGCCTGTGTCGAGGTGCCGACCCGGCAGTCGTTCGTCGTGGAGATGGTCGGCCGCAAGGACCTGTCCAACGCGATCGCGCTGAACGCGTCGAGCTTCAACCTGGCCCGCGTGGTCGGCCCGGCCGTCGCGGGTGTCCTGATCTACGCGCTCGGCGGCACCGGCCCGATCTTCCTGATCAACGCGCTGTCCTTCGCGGGCGTGCTCGCCGGTCTGGTGCTCATGCGCACCTCCGAGCTGACCACCCCGGAACCGGTGCCGAGGGCCAAGGGGCAGCTCCGCGAGGGCCTGCGCTACGTGATGGCGCGGCCAGAGCTGCTCATGCCGATACTGCTGATCGCCTTCGTCTCGCTGTTCACGCAGTCGTTCTCGATGTCGATCGCCCTCATGGCGCGCCAGGTCTTCGGGGCGGGCGCGGCCTCGTTCGGGCTGGCCTCCAGCATGTTCGCGGTCGGCGCGCTGGCGGGCGCGCTCATGGCGGCTCGGCGGGTACGGCCCAGCCGGAGGCTGCTGGTCGGTGGCGCGGTCGCGTTCGGCCTGTTCCAGATCGTCAGCGGCCTGGCCCCGTGGTACCCCCTGTACCTGGTCTCTCTCGTGCCCGCCGGCATCGCGCTGATCTCGGTCAACACCGCCGCCAACGCCAGCGTGCAGCTCGCCACCTCGCCGGAGATGCGCGGCCGGGTCATGGGGATCTACGTGCTCGTGTTCACCGGGGGAGCGCCCTTCGGTGCGCTGCTGCTCGGCTGGATCTCCGAGCTGGGCGGCCCGCGCGCGGGGGTCATGGTGGGCGGAGCGCTCACCCTGATCGGCTCCGGTGTGGCCATAATGCTGACAAAGATGATCAGCAGGAGGTCGCATGCGGCTGTTCGTGGGGTTGCTACCGCCGCCACCGGCGTGCGATGAACTCGTTCTCGCCCTCGAGGCCCACCGGCCGCGATGGCCGGGGCTTCGCTGGCTGGACCCGGCGAACTGGCACGTGACGCTGTCGTTCCTCGGGGAGGTGCCCGACCCGGCACTCCCCGAGCTGCGGGCGCGGCTCGCCGACGCCGCCGCGCACCACGCGCCGATGACGCTGTCGCTCGCCGGAGCCGGGGCGTTTCCCTCGGCCGACAGGGCGCGGGTCTTCCTGACCGGGCTGGAGGGCGACCTTCCCGGGCTCGCCGACCTGGCCGACCACGTGGGGGCCGAGGCGCTGGCCGCCGGAGCCGGGCAGACGGATCACCGGCGGTTCATCCCGCACCTGAGCCTGGCCAGGTGCCGCGCGGACACGGACCTGAGCCCCCTGGTCGAGGCGTTCGGCCCGTTCTCCGGCACCGCGTGGGAGGCCGGGACGATGCACCTGATACGCAGCAACTTCGGGGGCGGGACCCGCGGCGGGGCCGAGGCCCGCTACGAGACGGTCGACGAATGGCCCCTGACGGCGCGGACACCCCGTGGGCAGAGCTAGGCTCCAGGGCGTGGATCGTCCCCGTCGCTGGCTGCTGCCCACGGTGCTCGCACTGCTCGTGCTCCTCGTGGTGATCGGCGCCCTCGTGTCCTAGCCGCCCGGCGGCCGTGTCCCGGCCGCCTCGCGGCGGCGGTCCCGGCCCCTGTGCCGTCCCGACATCGGCTACCAGGCGTAGTGCTCGGGCGCGGACTTGAAACCGGGGAAGATCTCGTCCAGGCGGGCCAGGGCCTTCTCGTCCAGAACGATCTCCAGTGCCCTGGTGGTGCCGTCGAGCTGGTCGAGCGTGCGCGGCCCGATGATCGGCGCGGTGACGACCTTCTGGTGGAGCAGCCACGCCAGCCCGACGTTCGCCGGGTCCTCGCCCAGCTCGTCGCAGAACGCCTCGTAGCGCTCGATCTTGTCGCGGTGCTTCTCCAGCTGCTTGGTGATCTGCTCCGAGGCCGAACGTCCCTTGTCGATCTTCCGCAGGATGCCGCCGAGCAGGCCGCCCGCGAGCGGGCTCCACGGGATGAGGCCCACGCCGTAGTCCTCGGCCGCCGGGATCACCTCAAGCTCCGGCGCGCGGACGACCAGGTTGTAGTGGGACTGCTCGGAGACCAGGCCGAGGCTGTTGCGCCGCCGCGCGCTCTCCTGGGCCTTGGCGATGTGCCAGCCCGCGAAGTTGGACGACCCCACGTACAGGATCTTGCCCTGCTGCTTGAGGATGTCCATGGCCTCCCAGAACTCGTCGAACGGGGTGTTCCGGTCGACGTGGTGCGCCTGGTAGAGGTCGATGTGGTCGGTCTGCATCCGCTTCAGCGACGCGTCGGCGGCGCGGCGGATGTTGAGCGCGGACAACTGGCCCTCGTTGGGCCAGTCTCCCATCGAGCCGTAGAGCTTCGTGGCGATCACCGTCTTCTCGCGGCGCCCGCCTCCCTTGGCGAACCAGCGGCCGATGATCTGCTCGGTGATGCCCTCGCCCTTCTTCCAGCCGTAGACATTGGCTGTGTCAAAGAAGTTGATCCCCAGCTCGTGGGCGTGGTCCATGATCGCGAAGGAGTCGTCCTCCGTGGTCACGGGGCCGAAGTTCATCGTGCCCAGGCAGAGGCGGCTGACCTTCAGGCCGGTACGGCCAAGCTGCGTATAGTCCATAGGCTCACACTAGGTACCTGGAGTGCACTCAAGGCGAGCGGCTTCACCGGGAAAATCCGCGTCGGCGGGACCCGCCGCGTCTGTGACGCCCACGCGTACCGCCGGGGCATGATGGCTGGATGCTGAGTAAGCCGGGGGGAGTCCTCGTTCGCGTGTTCGCGGTGGCCGGCATGACCGCGGTCACCGTCCTCGCGGGACAGGGCGCGCGGGCGGACGACGGGGAGCGGATCCTCTTCCGCTTCAAGGACGGCCGGATCACCGAGTCGAGCGGGCTGGCTGTCTCGCCGACCCGCAAGGACGTCTACTACACCCACAACGACAGCTCCGCGGGGCCGGTCTTCTTCGCGGTCGGCCCCGACGGGCGGACCCGCGCGACCTTCACCCTGAGGGGGGCGGCGTCCCGTGACTGGGAGGGCATGGCGGCCTCCACCGACCCGCGGACCGGTCAGGGGGTCCTCTGGTTCGCCGACATCGGCGATAACTTGGAGGGGGCATGGCCTGATATTTCCGTATACAGGGTGGTAGAGCCCGCCACGATGAGCGACGCCGTCGTCCCCGCCGTGCGCTACCGGTTCCGCTACGAGGACGGCGGGCGCAACGCCGAGGGCATCATGGTCCACCCGCGCACCGGGCGCCTCTACGTCGTGACCAAGCAGTTCGCCGGTTCCGTCTACCAGGCTCCGAAGCGGCTGCGCACCGACAGGGTCAACGTGCTCCGCAAGGTCGGCTCCGCGCCCATCATGGCCACCGACGCCGCCTACGCCCCCGACGGGTCGAGCTTCGTGATCCGCACCTACTTCTCCGCCACGGTCTACCGCGCCCCGGGAGAGCAGATCGCCCGGGTGACGATGCCGGAGTTGCAGCAGGCCGAGTCGATCGCCTACACGCGCGACGGCAAGTACCTGCTGACCGGCAGCGAGGGGAGCCGCAGCCCGGTCTACCGGGTGCCGCTGCCCCAGGAGGCCCTCGGCACGGCGGCTCCCGAACCCACGTACGCCCGGCGCCAGGCGGCCCCCACTCCGACGCCCGGCGCCGCGGGCGATCCGGCGCCCACACCGGTGGCCGCGGCGAGGGACGGTGAGGCCGCCTCGGACGCGGGGGTGCCGGTCTCGGCCGTACTCCTCTGGCTGGCCATCGCCGCGGGCGCCATCGGCGTCATCACCCTGATCGCCCGCAACACCCGCTGAGAGACACCCGCACGCGCCCGTCCTGGACTCGCGGGGACGCTCGTCCCGAACTCTCGAAAGGGCTGCTGAAGGGCTACCGAAGGCCGTCGGAGGGCCGCCGAAGAACTCCCGGAGGGCTCCTGAAGACTTCCGAGGACTCCCGGAGGCTAGAAGGCGCGGGCCCGTTCCGAAGGTCGTCCGGGGCTCAGCCGGGGGACTGCAGGCCGCGGCGGGAGGCGTGGCTGAGAGAGGCCGCCACGTCGGGGTCGACGGGGAACCAGGCGGAGAGACCGGTCATCTGCAGGAGGCGTTTGAGGACGTCCGATATTCCGGCGAGGCGCAGCCAGCCGCCTGCCTCCGAGGTCGCCTTCGCGCCGCTGAGAAGCACCCGCAGCCCGGTGGAGTCGCAGAAGGTGATGCCCTCGGCGTCGATGACGATGCGCGGGCGGTAGTCGGAGATCAGCTGCTCGATGGTCTCCCTGAGCAGCTCGCTGGAATTACGGTCGATGTCACCCGCAACAGTGATCACGGTGCAGTCCGTGCGCCCGTGGTGATCGACGTCGATGGAGAGCTCTCTGCTCATCGCCTCGTATCCCCACCCGGTGACGCTGTCGGTTCAGGCCGCCATCCGGCCTGATCAAGGTATACCCCTCCACGCCACCGGGGTGGGCGACGGACGGGAGACATGTGCGTAACGGCTGTGAGTGCCCTTCGGTCCCCGCCCGGCCCGGGGCCGGTGTGAAGCATGATCCCATACCAAAAACGAATGACCGCATCGCTATTTATTGCCCCGACATATTCACGTATTCCTTGACCGGCCTGGACCTTTTTCCCACATTGGCAATGACGGTTAAGAAGCAGGCCGCTTATCCCTTCTCTTACGGTGAGGATTGCCGCTAACTTTCGAGCATGCGCGTTTTGATAACCGGAGCATCGGGTTTCGTCGGCTCGCATGCGGTCGTCGCACTCCTCGCCGACGGGCATGAGCCGGTTCTTCTCATACGCGATCCAGAGAAAACGCGCGAGGTGCTGGCCACCGTCGGAGTGACGGGAGCGGTCGCCCTGCACAAGGCCGATATCCGCGACGCGGCGGCCGTTCGGGAGGGGCTCGAACAGTGTGACGCGGTCATTCACGCCGCCGCGGAAATCGGGGTCATCGGCCGGACCGGAGACCCGGACGGTACGAATGTCACCGGGGCCAAGAACGTCCTGGGGCAGGCCGTAGAACTCGGTCTCGACCCGATCGTGCATATTTCCACCGTTAGTGTCTTCGTGCCCCCCGCCGGGCCGGTCATCACGACCGAGAGCCCGCTCGCCACACCGAGGAACGAGTACGGCAGGAGCAAGATCTCAGCGGAACGCTATGCCAGGCGGCTCCAGGATCAGGGAATGCCGATCACGATCGTCTACCCGGCCGGGGTCACCGGGCCGTACCAGCCCTCGCTGGACGCGATGGTGGAAGGGCTGCGCGCCGGGCTGGAACAGGGCTGGCCGATCACCGCGGGCGGCGCCAACATCGTCGACGTACGGGATCTGGCCGTCGTGCTCGCCCGCTGCCTCGAACCGGGGCGGGGTCCGCGCCGCTTCATGCTGGGCGGGCACTACCTCACCTGGGCGCAGCTCGCCGACGTCTGCGACGAGGTGACGGGGAACCGCTGCCGGAGGTTCAGGATCCACCGGTCGGTGCTGCGCGGCGCGGCGGCCGTGGGCGACGTGATGAAGCTGATCAAGGAGATCGACTACCCGCTGACCAGGGACGCCGTCGAGATGATGGTCACGATGGTCCGCACGTACGACACCCCGACCCTGGAGGCACTCGGCGTGAGCCTGCGGCCGGTCCAGGAGACCGTCGCCGACGCGCTGCGCTGGCTGGCCCAGGAAGGACATCTCGCCACCGACAAGGTCGGGAGGCTGGCGGGTAGTGTCACGCGGTGACGCGCTTCCCGCCCTGACGGAGGCGATCACCCCGTGATCACCCCGTGATCACCTCATGGGGAAGCCCACGGGGAAAGCAGGGGAACGACCAGGGAGGAGCCGGCGATGAGGGTCGGGATCGTCGGTGCGGGAATCGTCGGGCTGGCCGTGGCCAGGGAGACGGCGCTGACCCGCGGGGCCACCGTGACCGTCCTCGACAAGGAGGACCGCGTCGGAGCCCACCAGACCGGGCACAACAGCGGCGTCGTCCACGCCGGGATCTACTACCGTCCGGGCTCGCTCAAGGCCAGGCTCTGCCGGGAGGGCGTGGCGATGCTCAGGCAGTACTGCGCCGAGCACCGCATCCCGTACGACGAGGTCGGCAAGCTCGTCGTCGCCTCCACCGGGTCCGAGCGGCCCGAGCTGCGCAAGATCGCCGAGCGGGCCCGCGCGAACGGGGTTCCCGACATCGCCGAGCTCGACGCGCTGGCCCTGCGCGAGATCGAGCCGCACGCCGTCGGCGTGGGCGCCGTGCACTCCCCGCACACCGCGATCGCCGACTTCCCCGCCGTCGCCCGGCGCCTGGCCAGGGACGTGGAGGAGAGCGGGGGCTCGGTGCTGCTGTCCCACCCGGTGCGCGCCGTACGGGAGACCGCGAGCGGGGTGAGCGTCCTGGCGGGGGAACGGACGCTGGATTTCGACCGGGTGATCGTCTGTGCCGGGCTCGGCACCGACACCGTCGCACGGATGGCCGGGATCCCCGGTGACGTGCGGATCATCCCCTTCCGCGGCGAGTACTACGCGCTGGCCGGGGAGGCGAAGGACCTGGTCCGCGGGCTCATCTACCCGGTCCCCGACCCCCGCTACCCGTTCCTCGGCGTGCACCTGACCCGCAGGATCGACGGCGAGGTGCTGGTCGGCCCCAACGCGGTCATGGCGCTGGCGCTGGAGGGTTACTCCTGGCGGGACGTCGACCTCGCCGACCTGGGCCGGATCCTGGCCTGGCGAGGCACCCGGCGGCTGGCCGCCAGGCACTGGCGGACCGGGATCAGGGAGGTGGCCGGCTCGCTGGGCAAAGGATCGTTCCTGAGGGCCGCGCGCCGCTACGTCCCGGCCCTGACCGGCGCCGACCTGGTCAGGACCGCCGGAGGCGTCCGCGCACAGGCTGTGGACGGGCGGGGCGGCATGCTGGACGACTTCGCGATCGACGTGCACGGCCGTGTCGCCCTCGTGCGCAACGCCCCCTCACCGGCGGCCACATCAAGTTTGGCCATTGCCAGGCATATTGTGGGGTTAGCCTCTGTCTTGACCAGTTAACTGCTTTCTCATGTGGGCCGGTGA
This sequence comes from Streptosporangium sp. G11, assembly GCF_051192615.1. Classification (NCBI taxonomy): domain Bacteria; kingdom Bacillati; phylum Actinomycetota; class Actinomycetes; order Streptosporangiales; family Streptosporangiaceae; genus Streptosporangium; species Streptosporangium sp. G11. The sequence continues at coordinate 110,599 of NZ_JBPJUQ010000014.1, read as the reverse complement.
AAATAGACCAGTGACCGACTCACCCGAGGCCCGCCTGCTGATCGTCGAGGACGAACCCAACATCCTCGAGCTTCTGGCCGCGAGCCTGAGGTTCGCCGGGTTCGGTGTCAACACGGCGGGTAACGGCACGGACGCCGTCGCCGCCGTCCAGCGGCACCGGCCCGACCTCATCGTGCTCGACGTGATGCTGCCCGACATGGACGGCTTCGACGTCGTACGGCGCCTGCGCGGCGGCGGCAGTGACACGCCCGTGGTCTTCCTCACCGCGCGCGACGCCACCGAGGACAAGATCCGTGGGCTGACCGTGGGCGGTGACGACTACGTGACCAAGCCGTTCAGCCTGGAGGAGGTCGTGGCCCGCATCCGGGCCGTGCTGCGCCGTACCGGCTCCGGAGACCTCGCGCCCCGGCCGCCCCGGCTCACCTTCGCCGACGTCGAGCTCGACGACGAGAGCCACGAGGTGTGGCGCAAGGGCAAGGCGGTGGCGCTGTCGCCGACGGAGTTCAAGCTGCTGCGCTACTTCATGGCGAACGCGGGACGGGTGCTGTCCAAGGCCCAGATCCTCGACCACGTGTGGGACTACGACTTCAGGGGCGACGTCGGGATCGTGGAGTCCTACGTCTCCGTGCTCCGTCGCAAGATCGACAATGTCGACCCGAGGCTGATCCACACCCTGCGCGGCGTCGGATACGTGCTGCGCTTACCGCCGGCCTCGTGATGCTCAGCGCGACTCCCCTGCGGGTGAAGCTGATCGGCGTCATCCTGGTCCTGCTGACGATCGCGCTCGCCCTCATCGGCATCGGCAGCGTCTCGATCATGCGCGGTTACCTGATCGACCGCGTCGACAACCAGATCGACCTGACCGTCGACTCCGCGCTGCGCCGCATGAACAACAGGGGCTCCGTCGGGCTGATGGGCAAGTCGATGCCGTCCGACGCCAGGCTGGAACTCCGCGGCAGGAACGGCAAGACCGCCGTCCTGCTCAGCGGTATCGACGTGGAGGGCAAACCGGGGCCGGACGTCCCCCCGCTCCAGGGCGTCCACTCGTTCGAGAGCGGTGACTGGCGGGTCCGGGTGACCTCGCTGGACACCGGTGGAAGCCTCATCGTGGCCGTGGACATGGGCGAGGTACGGCAGATCGTCGGCCAGCTCGCGCTGGTGGAACTGCTCGGCGGGAGCGGCCTGGTGCTGATGCTCGCCGGGGCCGGTGTGGTGATCATCCGCAGGAGCCTGCGCCCGCTGGAGGAGATCGAGCGCACCGCCGAGGCCATCGCCGCGGGCGATCTCGGCCGCCGAATCCCCGACGCCGACCCGCGTACCGAGGTGGGTCGTCTCGGCCGGTCGCTGAACGGCATGCTCGCCCAGATCGAGGCGGCCTTCCGGGCCCGTTCGGAGTCCGAGTCCTCGGCCCGCAGCTCGGAGGAGCGCATGCGCCGGTTCGTCGCGGACGCCTCGCACGAGCTCCGCACGCCGCTGACCTCGATCCGGGGCTTCGCCGAGTTCTACCGGCAGGCGCCCGGCATCGACGCCGTGCCGCTGATGCGCCGGGTCGAGTCCGAGGCGGTCAGGATGGGCCTGCTCGTCGACGACCTGCTGATGCTGGCCCGGCTCGACCGGCAGCGGCCGCTGGCCATGCGCCCGGTCGACCTGCTGGCCATCGCCGCCGACGCCGTCCACGACGCCCGCATCCTGGCCCCGGACCGCGATGTCACGCTCTCGGTGGACGGCTCCGCGCTCATCGTCTCCGGCGACGAGGTGCGTCTTCGCCAGGTCGTGGGCAACCTCATGACCAACGCGCTCACCCACACCCCCGAGCGCACCCCCGTACGGATGATCCTCTCCGGCGCCGACGGCATGGCCGTCATCGAGGTCGCCGACGAGGGGCCGGGCCTCACCCCCGAGCAGCGCGAGCGTGTCTTCGAGCGGTTCTACCGCGCCGACTCCGCCCGGGGGCGGCGCGCTCCCGAGGACGGCGGGAGCGGTCTCGGCCTGGCCATCGTGGCCGCGATGGTCGAGGCCCACGGCGGACGCGTCGCGGTGGAGTCGGATCCGGGCAAGGGCTCGACGTTCCGGGTGATCCTCCCCCTCGCCCCGGAATCCGACTGAAGCCGGCCTCTCGAACCCGGCCGGCTCCGATTGAACCCGGCCGGCTCCGGCTGAAACTCGCCCCCGAACCCAACTGAATCCCACTAAATCCCGCTAATTGAGCCGGTCGTCGCCCGGTTCAGGGGGCGCCCGTACCGGGTTCCGGCCAGCTGCTGTCGGGGAACTCACCTCCGGCCCCGCCCCCCGGCAGTACCACCCGGTCGTTCTCGGACAGCCCGGAGGTGATCTCGACGTACCGGTCGCCGCGGACCCCCGTCTCCACGACCCGCTCGGCACCGCCCTGCACGGTGACCCTGGAGACCCCGCCCCTGGTCCGTACGGCCTGCGCCGGGACGTAGAGCGTCTCCGCGGACTCGGCGACGGTCACGGTGACCGAGGCGGTCTGGCCCACCAGGAGGTTCGCCGGGGGCTCGTCGAACGCGATCGTGACGCCGTACCTCACCAGCCGGTCGCCGGTGGTCGCGGTGGGCGCGATCCCCGTCACGGTGCCCGTGTACTTCTCCCCTTGTCGCGTGGCCAGGGTGATCGCCGCCTGCTGTCCCAGCTTCAGGCTGCCGATGTCCGACTCGGTGAACAGCGCCTCCACCTGGAGCCCGTCCAGGTTCCCGAGGGTGAGGAAGGCGCCGGTGCCCGCGTTGTCGCCGACCGCCCCGGCCACGGACATGACGGTGCCGTCGGCGGGGGCGACGATCCGCACGCCCGCGAGTTCCTCCGCGGCGTCGGTCAGCTCGGCACGGGCCTGCTTCACGCGGGCCTCGGCCTGCTCAACGGTGAGCGCCCGCCCGGTCCCGCCGCCCTGCTGAGGACCCTGCTGGGTGTTCTGCCCGGTGTTCCTGTTCGAGGAGGTGCCCCTGTCCGTTCCCGTGCTCGCGCTCGGCTTCGGGGTGGGGCATCGGCCGGTGGTGGGCTTGGGGGTCGCGGTCGGCACGGCCGTGCCGGTGGGTCGGGTGGGGCTCGCCGTCGGCCCGGGATGCTCACCGGGGCCGGTGGAGGGGCCCGAGGGCGGGGTGGACGGGATCGGCCCGCTCCCGTCCGGCCTCGCGGTCACGGTGACCGTCGCGGTGGCCGTCACCGTCACCGTCGGAGCGGCCGTCACGGTGACGGTGACCGTCGGCGCGGGCCGGGGAGAGCCGCCCGGCCGCGTCGCCGTCGGTGTCACGGTCGGTGTCGGTGTGGCCGCGGGCGTCGCGGTCGAGGTCCGGGCGAGCGCGGACGCCGAGGCCGAGGGCCGCGCCGGTACGGACGCCGGAGCCGAGTCCCGTACCGGAACGGGGGTGGGAGTAGGGGTGAGGGCGGGTGCCGCCACGGAGCGGTACCCGGCGGGGACGATCCCGCCCGCGGGAACGGCCCGCACCGTCCGCATCGGTCCGGTCGGCGCGGGCGCCGGGGGTGGCGAGAGCGTGTGCGCGGGCCCCTGGGTGGGGGCACCCGTCCCGGTCGGGGCGGGCGTGGGGGTGGCGCCCGCCCCCGGAGGCCGCGTCGCCGCGGGCTCGCAGCCGGTCTGCCTGGCGGAGCCCGACCGATCGGACCCTGCCCGGTCACCCGCCTGGTCCCCCGTCTGGTCGGACCCCGTCCGATCACCCGCCTGGTCCTCTGTCCGGTCGGAGCCCGTCCGGTCGGTCGCCTGGTCCCCCGTTTGGTCGGAGCCCGTCTGACCTCCTGTCCGGTCCGTCGTCCGGTCCTCGCCACTGCTCCCCGTCTGGTCGCCGGCCTGCTCCCCGCTCTGCTGCCCGACCCCGGTCGTCCCCGTACTCTCCGGCGTGCTTCCCGCCGTCTCCAGCGCCTCCTCGGCCGCCGCGAGCTGCGCCTTCGCCGCGTCGTGGCGCTCGCGCGCGGGGGCGGAACCGATCCTGGCGAGTACGTCTCCCCTGTCGACCCTGTCCCCGGCCTTGACGTAGACCTTCGTGACCGTCCCCGATCCGCCGAAGGCCAGGTCGCGGGTGGCGTAGTCCACGGTGCTGCCCGCGGCCGACACCGCGGCGGTCACCGTCCCGCGCCTGGCGGACGCCAGTTCCACCCGGGGGGCCTGGTCGGAGCCGCCGTCGAGCGCGACGATCGCCCCCGCGCCCACCAGGACGAGGGCGGCCAGGGCGAGTCCTCCCGCGCGCAGCTTCTTCGGGAGATGGGTCGGTCTCATGGCGGACATCCTGGACCGCCTGATTCACAGCATGCTCACAGGCCCCTGAAGGTTTGCTGTGCATCACGAGCGGTACGACAACGTCTGCAGGAAATCTTCAGCCTTCGCCGGGGTGAGCCCAAGCCTGATGCGCCAGGGTCAGGCGCTGTGAAGCTGTCGACCAAGCGCGGAGCGCTGATCGTGAACGGGACCCTGGGGGTCCTGTTGCTGGGCGGAGTGGTGATCGCCTACTCCTCCCTCGGCGGCGAGGCCTCATCCGCCAACGCCGCGGTGCGGACCGTGCCGGTGACCCGGGCCACGGTCTCCGCCTCCGTCTCCGCCTCGGGGACCGTGGCCAGCGCCCGCTCGCGGTCGCTCGCCTTCGGATCGAACGGCACCGTCGAGAAGATCTACGTCAAGGCCGGGGACAAGGTCACCGCGGGGCAGATCCTCGCCCGGCTGGACGACGACTCGGCGCAGGAGAGCCTGGACGCGGCCGCCGCCGCCCTCGACACCGCGGACGACGACACCTCGACCGCCGCGGCCTACGCCCAGTACGTCACGGCCAGGAACACCTACCGGTCCGCGAAGCGCGCGGCGGACGGCACCGTCATCAAGGCGCCGTTCGCCGGTACGGTCACCGCCGTCAACGGCACGGTCGGAGGATCCTCGGGCGCCACCTCCAAGGCCGCGACCGGCACCGGCGCGAACGGCGCGACCAGCTCGGCCGGTTCTGGGGCCTCCGCGAACTCGGGCGGCGCGGCGAACGCCTCGGGCGGTTTCATCGACCTCGCCGACACCCGCAGGCTCCAACTCGTCGGCACCTTCACCGAGACCGACGTCACCAAGCTCAAGATCGGCCAGACGGCCTCCATCGGGTTCGACGCGCTCACCGGCGTCACCGCCTCCGGGAAGGTCACCCAGATCCAGCCGACCGCCACCACCAGCAACAACGTGGTCCAGTACCCGGTGACGATCTCCTTCACCGAGGTGCCGAAGGAGGTCAGGCTCGGCCAGACGGCCACGGTCGGGGTCGTCGTCGAACGCGCCGAGGACGTGCTCGCCGTCTCCTCCACGGTGATCTCCACGGCGGGCGGGCGGAGCACGGTGACCGTGCTGCGAGACGGCCGCCAGACGCCCGTACAGGTGGAGGCCGGGATCAAGGGGGACGCGCTCACCGAGATCAGGTCCGGGCTCGCCGAGGGCGACCAGGTGGTCCGCCCGGCGGCCACGGAGACCACCCAGCAGGGCGGCTTCCCCGGCTTCGGCGGCGGAGGCGGCGGGCGCAACGGCGGCGGCGGCAACGGCGGCCCCCGTCCCGTCGGGGGAGGGAACGGCCAGTGACCGTCCCCGTCCTGTCCCTCACGGACATCACCAAGGTGTACGGCCGGGGAGACGCCGAGGTCCGGGCGCTGCGCGGGGTGTCGCTCAGCGTCGACCAGGGCGACTACGTCGCCATCATGGGCGCCTCGGGCTCCGGCAAGTCCACGCTCATGAACATCCTGGGCTGCCTGGACGTGCCCACCTCCGGCGACTACCGCATCGACGGCACCGATGTCGGCTCGCTGGACGAGCGCAGGCTCGCCGTACTCCGCAACCGGAAGATCGGCTTCGTCTTCCAGTCGTTCAACCTCATCCCCCGGATGAGCGCGCTCGCCAACGTCGAACTGCCCATGGCGTACGGCGGGGTCGGCGCCGCCGACCGGCGGGCCCGCGCCCTGGCGGCCCTGGACCAGGTCGGCCTGTCCGACCGGGTGCGCCACGAGCCGAACGAGCTCTCCGGCGGCCAGCAGCAGCGGGTGGCCGTGGCCAGGGCGCTGGTCACCGCGCCCGCCCTCCTGCTCGCCGACGAGCCGACCGGCAACCTCGACACCGCCTCCACCGGGGACGTGCTGGGCATCCTCGACCGGCTGAGCGTCGCGGGCAGGACGATCGTGATCATCACCCACGAGGACGACGTGGCCGCCCACGCCAAGAGGGTCATCCGCCTGGTGGACGGCCGGATCGTCGAGGACCGCCGTCAGGCCCCCGCCGACGGCCTCCCGCCCCGCATGCCGGAGGTCACCGCGTGAGCCGGCTCGAAATCCTGAGGTTCGCGCTCCGGGGGCTGGCTGCCAACAAGCTGCGCAGCTTCCTGACCACCCTCGGCATCCTCATCGGGGTGGCGGCCGTGATCCTGCTGGTCGCCTTCGGCGAGGGGGCCTCGCAGAGCATCCAGCAGTCCATCCAGCGGCTCGGCGCCAACACCCTCACCGTCTCGGCGTCCTTCGCCGGAGGCGGTGGCGGTGGCGGCGGTTTCGGAGGGGGCGGCGGTGGCCGGGCGGCCGGGGGCCAGAACGAGGGCCCGCGCACCCAGGCCAGGCCGCTCACCCTGGAGGACGCCAGGGCGCTGACCGACCGCGAGCAGGTTCCGTCGGTGCGGAGCGTGTCGCCCGTGGTGACCGCGAACGCGGCCCCCGCCGTCCACGAGGGCGCCAGCCACACGATCGCGCAGCTCGTGGGCACCTACCCCAGTTACTTCGAGGCGACGAACAAGCCCGTCGGGAGCGGCACCTACTTCGTCAACGACGACGTGCTCGCCGCCAGGAAGGTCATGGTCATCGGGCGGACCGTGGCCGAGGAGCTGTTCGGCACGGCCGACCCGGTCGGCGGGCAGATCAGCGTTTCCGGGGTGCCGTTCACGGTGATCGGGGTGCTCAAGGAGTCGGGTTCCTCGGGCATGCAGGACGCCGACGACGTGGCCGTCGTGCCGCTGCCGGCCGTGCAGCAGAGCCTGACCGGGTTCGGCGCGCTCGGCTCGATCATCGTGCAGGCGACCGGCGCCGACACGACCGACTCCGCGCAGGCCGAGGTGACCGCCGTACTCGACCAGCGGCACGGCATCACCCCGGCGGGCGTCGCGGACTACCGGATCCTGAACCAGGCCACCCTGCAGGAGACCGTCAGCTCGACCATCGGGATCTTCACCGCCCTGCTCGGCGCGGTCGCGGCCATCTCCCTGTTGGTCGGCGGCATCGGCATCACCAACATCATGCTCGTCACCGTCACCGAACGGACCAGGGAGATCGGCATCAGGAAGGCCATCGGCGCGCCCAGGAGCGCCATTCTCGGCCAGTTCCTGCTGGAGGCGACGGTACTGAGCCTGGTGGGCGGCCTGTCGGGCGTCGCGATCGCGTTCGCCGGCACCCGCTTCACGATCGCCGGGATCTCACCGGTGCTCGTACCGTCCTCGATCGCGCTGGCCCTCGGCGTCTCCGTGGGCATCGGGCTGTTCTTCGGTGGCTACCCGGCCAACCGGGCGGCCAGGCTCCGGCCCATCGAGGCCCTGCGTCACGAGTGACCCGTACGGCTTACGCGGCTTAGGCAAGGAGAGACACATGGGCGGCAACGCCGACGAGACGGTCCCGGCGGGGAGACCCCTGGAGAGTTCCCCGTTTCAGGGGGACCTGGACAGCGAGCTGGCGGCCCGGCCGCCGCGCCGCCTGTCGACGCTCACCCTCGTGCTGGGCGCCGGGGTGATGCTCGTGGCGGGGGTGATCGTGGGCATCCAGGCGCAGAAGGCGATGGGCGGCCCGTCCGGCGTCCCCGCGGCGGCGATGCGGCAGGGCGGCGCGGGCCCCGGCGGCTTCGGTGGCTTCGGCGGTGGTCAGCAGGGCGGCCAGGGCCCTCAGGAGGGCCGGGGCGGCCAGGAGGCCGGTCAGGGCGGTGGCGGCCGGGGTGGCATGACCGTCGGCACCGTGCGGCGCGTCGAGGGCGGCAAGGTCTACGTCCAGACGGCGGACGGCTCGGTCGTGACCGTGAACACCACGGACGAGACGTCCGTACGCGTCGCGAAGGAGGGCAAGGTCACCGACCTCAAGCCCGGAGGCGCGGTGGTCGTGCGGGGAGCCACGGCCGACGACGGCTCGGTGACCGCGACCGCCATCAACGAGGGCGCCGGACGCCGGTGAACCGGCCGTGGCGCCCGGCGCGGCGGCCCGTTTCCCGGGAGCGGCGGCGAACCGGCCGCCAGGGGCGGGGATGTCAGGTTTCCGGGAACGACGATCGGCGCGGCGGCCCGTTTCCCGGAAGCGGCGGTGAACCGGGGCCAGGAAGGGGGCCGGCGCGCCGGTTTCCGGGAGGAGTGGAGCTGAGACGGTTCTCAGGAAACGTTCAGCCCTGGCTGAGCTGCGTTCCAGCGAGGTGAGCGAGCCTCGGGGTGTGCTGGACAGAGTGGAAGCCCGATTGCTGGTCGTGGACGACGAACCGAATATCAGGGAGTTACTCTCGGCCAGCTTGCGCCTGTCCGGGTTCGAGGTGGTGACCGCGGTGGACGGCCGGGAGGCCGTGCACTTCGCCGAGCGCGTCCGTCCCGACCTGGTCGTGCTGGACGTGATGTTGCCCGACATGGACGGTTTCGCCGTGGCGGGGCGGCTGCGGGAGATGGGCGGGCAGATGCCCGTGCTCTTCCTGACCGCGCGGGACGGCACCGACGACAAGGTGGCCGGGCTGCGGCTGGCCGACGACTACGTGACCAAGCCGTTCAGCCTGGAGGAGGTCCTCGCCCGCATCCGGGCCGTCCTCCGCCGTACCAGGGGAGACCTCGACCTGCCCGTACGCCTGCAGGTCGGCGATCTCGAGCTGGACGAGGAGGCGCACCAGGTCTGGCGCTCCGGCGTCCCGGTGCGGCTGTCGCCGACCGAGTTCAAGCTCCTGCACTACTTCATGGTCAACACCGGCAGGGTGCTGTCCAAGGCGCAGATCCTCGACCACGTCTGGAACTACGACTTCGGCGGCGACGCCGGGGTGGTCGAGTCCTATGTCTCCTACCTGCGCCGGAAGGTCGACACGGCCGAGCCCCGGCTCATCCACACCCTCCGCGGGGTGGGCTATGTTCTGCGACCGCCCCACAGTGATTGAACTTTCAGCTGATATTCAGCTTTAGCTGACCCGTTTCCAAGCTTTATGTGTTCAAATAGACAATGCACGACCCCCGATCACCTCGGAAGCATCCGATGGGCTCGGGCTCGCCTCCAGCTGCGGGGGAGACGAGCTCGGCATGGCCCGCGGATGAGGTCCGAGGGCTGGGCCCCACCGCTTTTACCGAGTTCGCCCCCGTAACCCGGTCGAGCGGTGGGGCCAAACGCGTCTAGAGGGGCGCTGCCAGGGCAGGATCGACCGTATGGGTGACAACGACGGTCTTCTGGAGACGCTGCGGGAGCTGCGGCGGCACCTCGACCGCGAGCTGTTCCCTCTAGCGATCGGCGACGTGACGGCCGACCGCCGGGCGCTGCGCGAGCTGACCGGCCAGCTCGACGACTACCTGATCCCCCGGCTGAGCGCGATCGACGCTCCGCTGCTCGCCGTCGTCGGCGGCTCCACCGGGGCGGGCAAGTCCACGCTGGTGAACTCCCTGGTCGCCGAGGACGTCTCCGAGCCGGGCGTGCTGCGGCCCACGACGATGGTCCCCACCCTGGTCACCAGCCCCGTCGACCGCGAGTGGTTCACCGCCCAGAACGTCCTGCCCGGCCTGCCGCGCGTCACCGGGAGCGGCAGGGGTGAGCCCGGCACGCTCCGGGTCGTCACCGCCGCGACCGTTCCGCCGGGCCTGGCCCTGCTCGACGCCCCCGACATCGACTCGATCGTCACCGCCAACCGCGAGCTGGCCGCCCAGCTGCTCGCCGCCGCCGACCTGTGGCTGTTCACCACCACCGCCGCCCGGTACGCGGACGAGGTCCCCTGGAGCTTCCTGCGCTCGGCCAGGGAGCGGAGCACGGCCCTGGCCGTCGTCCTGTCCAGGGTCCCTCCCGAGGCCATGGGCGTGGTGCGCAAGGACCTGAACCGGCTGCTGGAGGCCAACGGCCTGGGCGGGACGCACCTGTTCGAGGTGCCCGAGCTGGTGCTGCCCGACGAGAATGCCCGCCTGCCGCGCCAGGCGGTCCAGCCGATCGCCGACTGGCTCATCGCCATCGCCGCCGACTCCCGTTCCCGCGCCGAGGTGGTACGCCAGACCCTGTCCGGCGCGCTGGAGAGCCTCTCCACCCGCGTACCCGCGCTCGCGGCCGCGGTCGACCGCCAGCACGCCGGGGCCGAGGAGCTCCGCTCGATGGCGGACGCCGCCTACGCCGTGGGCCTCGCCACCTTCGACGAGGGCATGCGGGACGGGTCGCTGCTGCGCGGCGAGGTCCTGGCCCGCTGGCAGGACTTCATCGGGACCGGCGACCTGATGCGCTCCCTGGAGAGCCGGGTCGGCCGGTTCAGGGACCGGGTCGTGGCCTTCGTCACCGGGCGGCCCGCGCCCGAGAGCGAGCTGCGGACCGCGCTGGAGAGCGGGGTGGAGGCGTTGATCAGGGCCTCGGCCGACGGCGCCGCCGAGCGCCTTCTGGAGTCCTGGTCGTCGCACCCCTCGGGACGGGCCCTCCTTGAACGCGAGGGGGTCGCCGTCGCCGGACGTCTCGGCCGCGCCTCCGCCGACCTGCCCGCCAGGGCCGAGGAGGCCGTCAGGGGCTGGCAGTCGTACGTGCTCGACCTGGTCCGCCAGGAGGGGGCGGACAAGCGGACCACGGCCCGCGTCACCTCGTTCGGCCTCAACGGGGCCGGGCTGCTGCTGATGCTCGCGGTGTTCGCCTCGACCGGCGGCCTGACCGGCATCGAGGTCGGCATCGCCGGAGGCACCAGCGTGCTCAGCCAGAAGGTCCTGGAGGCCGTCTTCGGCGACCAGGCCGTCCGCACCCTCACCGTCAAGGCCCGTTCCGACCTGCGGGCCCGCGTGGCGATCCTCCTCGGCGAGGACGCCGACCGCTTCACCGACCTGCTGGACGCCGTACGGTCCCCCGAGGGCACCGCCCCCGCCCTCCGCGCCACCGCCGACGCCGTACGCGAGCACCTGCGCGAACTCCCCGTCGCGAACCGCGGGACCGCCCTTCCCGCGGGTTCCGTCCCGATAGCCGTGGGAGAGTCCAGGAGACCGCCCGACGGCCTTCCCCGCGCTGACGGCCTCCCGCGCGCCACCGGTACGGGAGAGGCGGGCCAGGCGTGAAGCTGCTGCGACGAGAGAAGACGGTCTCGCTGGACGACCGGCTGGCCGCGCTGGCGCGCGCCGCCGACCTGGCCGACGGGAGGCTGGACGCCGAGGCGGTCGCCGCGGCGCGTTCGGTGATCTCCCGCGCCGGGGTACGGGCGAGCCTGTCGGTCGACCACACCGCGGTCGCGCTGGCGGGAGCCACCGGCAGCGGCAAGTCCTCGCTGTTCAACCTGCTGTCGGGCACCTCGCTCGCCACGGTCGGCGTCACCCGGCCGACCACCTCGACCGCCCAGGCCGCCCTCTGGGAGGGCGCAGGGGCGGGGCCGCTGCTCGACTGGCTGGAGATCCCCCGCCGCCACGAGCTCCTCGACGCCTCCGGCCAGGCCGTTCAGAGCCCCTGGCAGGGGAACGGAGGCGTCGGGCGACCGGACGGAGCGAGCGGGGCCGAGATGAGCGGGAGGGCCGACGCGACGGCGTCCGGAGGGGGCGGGAAGATCGCCGAGGCGGGAGTCCCGTTCGCCCCCGGCACTCCGTCGCCCTCCGCCGTCCAGCCGTCGGGTGGCCTTGGGCAGGCGTCCGGGATGGACGGGGAGGCCGCCGGGCTGATCCTGCTGGACCTGCCCGACCACGACTCGATCGAGCCGTCGCACCGGCTGGAGGTCGACAGGCTCGTCGAGCTGGTCGACCTGCTGGTGTGGGTGCTCGACCCGCAGAAGTACGCCGACGCGGCCGTCCACGACCGCTACCTCAGGCCGCTGGCCCGGCACCGGGGCGTCATGGTCGTCGTCCTCAACCAGATCGACCGGCTCTCCCCGGCCGCCGCCGAGCGGTGCCTGAAGGACCTCCGGCGGCTCCTCGACGAGGACGGCCTGACCGGTGTCCCGGTGGTCGGGGTGTCCACCCGCACCGGCGCGGGCATCCCCGAGCTGCGCTCGCTGCTCACCTCCCGGGTCGCCGACCGGCGGTCCTGGTCGGCCCGCCTCGCCGCCGACGCGGGCATGGCCGCCGACGCGCTCCTCCAGGCGTCCGGCATCGCCCCCGGCGAGACCCCTCCCAAGGCCGCGAGCGGGCCGGACGGCCTGGCGAGGCCGCTGAGAGACGCGCTGTCACAGGCCGCCGGGGTGCCGGTCGTCGTCGAGGCCGTGGCCAAGTCCCACCGGCACCGCTCGGTCGCCGCCACCGGGTGGCCGCCCACCCGCTGGATCCGCCGCCTGCGGCCCGACCCGCTCCGCCGCCTCCGCCTGGACGCCACGAGCCGATCCGCCGGGGAACCGGTGATACCGGCGAAGCCGGGAGAGCCGGGGAGCGTCGTCGGAAGGACGTCGATCCCCGTCGCGACCGTCGTCCAGCGTTCCCGGATGGACACCGCCATCCGCGAGGCCGCCGGGGCCGCCTCCGCCGGGCTTCCCGCGCCGTGGGCCGCCGCCGTGCGGCAGGCGGCGAGGTTGCGCGGGGACGAGCTGGAGGACGGCCTGGACCGGGCGGTGGCCACCACCTCGCTCGGGGTCTCCAGGCGGCCCCTGTGGTGGCGGCTGGCCGGGCTGGCGCAGTGGCTGGCCCTCGCGACGACGGTCGCCGGAGGGATCTGGCTGCTCGCCCTGGTCGCCCTCGACTATCTCCGGCTTCCGCAGCTCTACATGCCGACCGCGGGAGAGCTGCCCTGGCCCACCACGCTGCTGATCGGAGGCGTCCTGCTCGGCCTGCTGATCGCGCTGCTCTCCCGGGTGGCCGCCTGGCTCGGCGGACGGCGCCGGGCCCGCAAGGCGGCGAAGGCGCTGCGATCGAGCGTCGACAGCGTCGGCCGCGAGCTGGTGCTGGACCCCATGGAGGAGGAGCTGACCCGGTATCACCACTTCACCGAGGCGGTCGCGGTGGCCGGTGACGGAGCCCGCGGATAGGCGGACGGTTCCGGTGCCGCCCGTCTCGTACGGCGGTGGAGGGGGCTCCTAGGGGGTGAACAAGGGCTGACGGGCCCTGGGGGCCACGCCACAGTTGCGGTGACGGGGCCTGGGGCCGCGCCACGGTCGCGGTGACGGTGCCTGACGGCACCGTGATCCTGTACGGGAGGTCGATCGGACGCGAGGACGCGTGTCCGCGCCCGGTGCGCAGGCCGGTGAGCCCCACATCGCCGGCATGCCGCGTGCTGCCGGCCGACGGGAGGAGCGACATGCGGCGATGGAGGAGGACGGCCTCACTGCTGGCCGTCTGCGGTGCCCTCGGCACCGGCCTGCTACCGCAGGCGGCGGGCGCGGAGAGGGCGGGGGACGTGGGGACGGCGGGCTCGGTCTTCCCGGTCGCCGGGCTGGAGCGGCCGGTGCGGATGCTGGTGGACCGGTGGGGCGTGCCGCACATCTACGCGGAGAACACCGCCGACCTGTATCTCGCGCAGGGGTTCAACGCCGCCCGCGACCGCCTGTTCCAGATCGACCTGTGGCGCCGACGCGGACTCGGGCTCCTGTCCGAGGTGCTCGGTCCCGCCTACCTCAAGCAGGACCAGGCGGCCAGGCTGTTCCTCTACCGCGGGGACATGGCGAAGGAGTGGGAGAGCTACGGCCCCGACGCGAAGAAGGCGGCCACCCGGTTCGCCGAGGGGATCAACGCCTACGTCGACCGGCTGAAGCGCGACCCGGAGGCGATGCCGCAGGAGTTTCGCGAGCTGGGATACGCTCCCGCGCGCTGGTCTCCCGAGGACGTCGTCCGGATCCGCAGCCACAGCCTGGCGGTGAACCTGACCTCCGAGGTCGACCGCGCCCGCGCCGTCTGCGCGGGCGGCATCGGCGTCGACCCGCTCATGCGTAAACTCCAGCCCGAGTGGAAGACCGTCGTGCCCGACGGGCTCGACCCGTGCGCGCTGCCCCCGGACGTGCTCGGCACCTACCAGCTCGCCACCCAGAGCGTCGTCTTCCAGAACGGCAAGGTCCGCACGGTGCCCGAACCGCCGGCCCCCGCCCTCGCGGAGGGCAGCAACGCCTGGGCCGTCGCGCCGGCGCGCAGCACGACGGGCCGCCCGATCCTGGCCAGCGACCCGCACCGGGTGATGAAGGCCCCCGCGCTGCGCTACATCACCCACCTGTCGGCACCCGGCCTCGACGTGATCGGGGCGGGGGAGCCCGCGCTGCCCGGCATCTCCATCGGGCACAACGGGACCGTGGCGTTCGGGCTGACCATCTTCGGCGTCGACCAGGAGGATCTCTACGTCTACCGGCTCGACCCCGACGACCCGGGACGCTACCGGTACGGCCAGGGATGGGAGCGCTTCAGGACCGTCACGGAGAACGTGCCGGTCGAAGGTCAGGGGGCACAGCCCACCGAGCTGTCGTTCACCCGCCACGGTCCGGTGATCAAGGTCGACCGGGAGCGGAACCTCGCCTACGCCCTGCGTACGACCTGGCTGCAGCCGGGCACGACGCCCTACTTCGGCAGCATGAAGTACATGCGCGCGCGTAACTGGAACGAGTTCACCGCGGCCATGCGCACCTGGGGCGGGCCGCCGGAGAACCAGATCTACGCCGACGTCGCGGGCAACGTCGGCTGGGTTCCGGGAGGTCTGGCACCCAGGAGGATCGGCTACGACGGCCTGCTGCCCGTCCCCGGGGACGGCCGCTACGACTGGGACGGCTTCCACGACGGCGCCCGGCTGCCCCGCTCCTACAACCCGGCCGAGGGAATCGTCGCCTCCGCCAACGAGTTCAACATGCCGGAGAACCACCCGCTGAAGGTCGGGTTCGACTCGTGGGCCTTCCCCTACCGGCACGAGCGCATCGTCGAGGCGCTCTCCTCCCGGCCGCGCACCTCGCCCGCGGACTCGGCGGCGCTGCAGAGCGACAAGGTCTCCATCCCGGCCCGCAAGCTGGTACGGCTGCTCGCCGAAATCGAGAGCGACGAGCCGTCGACGGCGCGGGCGCTCGAACTGCTCCGCACCTACGACGGGGTCACGAGCGCGGACTCGGCGCGGGCCGCTCTGTTCGAGACGTGGTTCACCAGCCACCTGGAACCGGCGTTCGCCCGCGAGGTCCTGCCGGAGAACGTGGCGCGGCAGATCTTCATCCATGACCCGCTTCTGCTCTTCGACGCCATGGACAACCCGGACCGGTGGTTCGGTGACGACGGGACGGCGGTGCGGGACCGCATCCTCAAGACCTCGCTCGCCGCGGCCTACGACGAGCTGATCGGCCGGCTCGGTCCCGATCCCGCCGCCTGGAAGTGGGGCGACATCCAGCGGCTCACGTTCACGCACCCGACCGGTGAGGACGTGGGGCCCTTCCCACGCGGGGGCTCCTGGAACACCGTGGAGGCGTCGAACTATCTGCCGGTCAGTTACGCCCCCCTGTCAGGCCCCACGTTCAAGATGGTGCTCGACGTCGGCAACTGGGACAGGTCGCAGGCGATCAACGCCCCCGGCCAGTCGGGCGACCCGCGGAGCCCGCACTATCGCGACCTGGCGGGGCCCTGGCAGCGGGGAGAGTATTTCCCGCTGCTCTACAGCCGCGCCGCCGTGGAGCTCAACGCGAAGGACCGTTTCCTGCTCACTCCGCGCCGCTAGATCGTTGGAGCCGGGATTCTGAACACTTGAGCCCGTATCTCGTCGGGCCGTTCGGCTGAGATCGAGCGCCTCCCGGGCGAAGGGAGACGGACGCTGAGAAGGGATCATGGCGTCCGTCTCTCAGGAGGCGCTCATCCGCGTCCGCTCTCACTGCCGCGCGGGGCCGGTCGGGGCCGGTCGGCGCGTCAGGTGAGGGGAGCGCGTCAGGAGGTGAGATTCACGTAGTAGCGCGAATAGCCGTTCAGATCGACCAGTCGGGTGCCGACGAGCCTGGCGGCGGTGCTGCCGATGTTGATGCAGGAGTCGAAGGCGTTCTGGTAGACGTACATCGGGCCGTAGGGGCCGGTCCAGACGGCTCCGTCGGCCGCTTCGGCGTAGAAGGCGGCGTAGCGGTTGTTGGTGTTGAGGACGAACGCCTCACCACCCGGGTCGATGGGCCACCAGCCCCGGGTGCCCCACTGGCCGTAGTCGCGGCAGCCGTCGGGGCTGTAGAACATGATCGCGACCCACACCTTGGAGCTGTAGCGGTTGCGGAAGTGCAGCTGCATCTCTACTCCTCCGCTTCCGTGAATCGCGTGGCGAGGGGCCTGTCGTCGATCGGCTCATCGGCCAGGGGAGGCAGGTGGTCGTCGGTCTTCGCGACGACGGCGGCCCGGTCGGCCGCCCCCGGTCGCTCGTTCGTCTCGCCCGTGTCGGCCGACGCCGCGCCCGCGAACGCCACCCGGGGGTCAGGAGGTCGTTCAGTGCCGTTCTCCGGCATGTGACTCACCTACATTCGTTGAGTTCGTAGAGTGATTGATTGACAACATACAGTCACCTCCAAGGCCATGTAAAGAATCGTTTTCATTTCCATCGATCGGCTGATCGGCCGACGCCGGACCGGCTTCACGAGGTGCGCGCGCTCGTTCGCTCTGGTCAGGGGGAATCTGAGCCTGGTCAAGGAGAGTCTGAGCGGGAACGGCCGCCCGCTCGGTTCGGATCCGTCACCGTCGAGCGGGACGACATCGCCGGGCGCGCCGAGGAGAACTCGCGTGAGGGGTACGGTCGCGAGGTGTGGTCGTCGCCGTCGCCGTCCCCGTCGTGGCCGTTTTCAGGCTCGCATCAGGTCGATCGGGTGGAGCCTAGGCGAGGTCGCCGTTCTTCACGCTGTTGAGGAAGGTGGTCCACTGGTGTGGGGTGAGGATGAGGGCGGGGCCGTTTCGGTCTTTGCTGTCGCGGATGCCTCGGCGTCCGTTGGACAGGTTCGCGACCTCGACACAGTCGCTCCCGTCGTCACCGGACAGGGTGGACTTGCGCCACGAGACATTGCGAAGTTCCTGGGTCAGGTCGTCCATCTCCGTATCGTCTCCTTGATCATGTCGAGCGACTCGTGTCGGGACAGAGCGTCTGTCCGGATTATGTCGTATCTGAATGCTAGCCCTTTCACCTCCTCAGGCCGATCGGTTACTCGATCCCCGGTGCTCTGGGAGTCGATGTAAGCCACGGGGGTCGCGCCTCTCGGCATCTCCGCGATGACGAAACCGCCTAGCAGGCCAACCACGCTGCACACCTTGTAAGGAAGTATCTGGAGAGAGATGCGGGGATTTTCCCCAACCCCAAGAAGGTGCTCGAACTGGCCTTTCATCACCTCTGGTTCGGCGATGGGGCGGTGAAGGATTCCCTCGTCCAGGGCGACCCAGAGCATGGGGGGCATCGACCGCTTCAGAATGTTCTGCCGATCCATTCTGGTCGAGACGCGTTCTTCGACCTGCTCGGCGGTGATGCCGGGATTACGGCTCAGGATGGCTCGCGCGTAGTTTTCGGTCTGGAGTAGACCGGGAACTATCAGCGGTCCCCATATACGCAGCGCCTCCGTCTCGCGTTCGAACTCCAGCCAGGGGCGGAACCAGCGGGGGAGCTGGGCGGCGGCGCGGTTCAGGCGGTCGAGCAGGTCTGTGAGCGCCGTTCCCGCGCCGAGGAGGTGGTCGGCCCCGCGTGCCAGCTCCAGGTCGGCGAGCGGTGGCCATTCTCGATCATGCTCAGATGGCTGATCGAGATGTGAAGCGAGGTGCAGAGTTTTTGCTGAGTGAATCCCGCCAAAAGTCGGAATTTGCGTAGTTCTGTACCGAACTGAATGCGCGGGGACACGTATGGATCCGGTTCCGGGGGGACGTGCATTTCCGGGCTCCTCTCGTCGTGCTCGGCCCATTGTCCTGGGTGTTCTCCTGGTTACGCGAGAGGGTTCCGGTGATTGTGAACACATCGCGAACACGATTCTCCGCTCCGCTTCCCGGTTGTTTGCGACCGTGTGAGGGCAACGTCAATACAAGGCGGCGCCTCGGCCAATGGACCGAGCAGGACGGAGAACCGGTCGAATTCGACTGGGGGAGGCGGACCAATGACCCCGGAGACCTTTGGCGAGATATATCTGCCCGGCAATCCCGAATCGGCCTCGCGGGCGCGTGACGAGGTCCGTAAATGGCTGGGGGAGGATCACCCCGCCTACGAGAACGCGCGGCTGGCCGTGTCGGAGCTCGTGACCAACGCGGTCCGGCACGCCAGGCACGGGGTCGCGGAGCCGGGCGCCGGCCCGCTGGTCCTGCGGCTGGTGACGTACGGGGGCCTGCTGCGCATCGAGGTCGCGGACGCGGGCCTGACCGCCGGGGACCCTCACGTCCCCTCGAACCCGGCCTTCTTCCTGGCGGAGGGTGGCCGGGGCCTGGCGATCGTCAGCGCGCTGTCGGGAGGGAACTGGGGCCACCGTTCCCGGGGGCGGGGACCGGGCCGGATCGTGTGGTGCGAGCTCCCCGCGAATCCACCTCGCCACGACGAATCCGGTGACGGGACCGCCTAGCGCTCCGGCCGAGCCGGGAGGGCGTCGGTGGCGGCTCGGCGCGGTGGGGCAGGTCATCGGCGTATATGCGATGTCAAGATCGTGTCAACCGGGGCGCCCTACGTTCACCGTCGACAGTCAAGACCTGCTGAACAGGGAGATCATCGTGATCACATTTATTGTTAGCGCCATCATCGTCGGTGCGATCACCGGCGGCCTCGGCCGGCTGCTGCTTCCGGGCCGTCAGGACATCGGGTGGGTTGCCACCATTTTCGCGGGCATCGTGGCCGCCCTCGCCGGCACCGCCATCGCTCATCTGCTGGGCTTCGCGGACAAGACGTGGCTGACTCTCGTGGTGCAGCTCGTCATGGCCGTCATCTGCGTGGGCGTTGTTTCCAACATGCGGGGCAAGAAGGGCAGCAGGGCCTGAACCCCACGTGACGCGGGCCGAGAGGCCCGTCTACGAGTACGACCGACGCGGGTCTCCGACCATCGCGCCACATGAGGAGGATTCTCACCCTTACAAGCCGTGAGGACCGACGAGGAGTCCGGAACCGATCAGCGCCGACCGGCGCGAGTCGGAACCGGACTCTCGGCGTGTCCGCGCGTCGCGCACGACGGCGGGGAGACCGCCGTGCGTGAGGATGGGCGGCGTGGGGCCGGGCCCGACGCCGGGTTCACGCATGAAATGGAGCGGAACGCCCTGGCGTTCGTCCGGCACCGACAATTTTTCTTGTATTGACAGAGCAAATCATCGGTAGATATCGTCGAGGCATGTTCGAAGTCGGGGTGATCGAAGAAGCCGGTGCCGCCGGGGCGGGACTCGCCCCGATCCGGGCACGGCCGCTCACGCCGCCGGTGGAGCCGCGCTCGGTGACGAGCCTGGCGGCGACCACCGGGCCACCCCGGGCGCTCGGACACCGCACCGCGGATCGACGCGGGCGGCACGACACCAAGGAGTCCTGAAATGTCGCACGAATTCCGCCTTACGCACGACATCGACCTCCAGGCCACCCCTGAGCAGGTCTGGGAGGCGATCGCGACCGGTCCCGGCATCGACTCGTGGTTCATGGGTAGGAACGAGATCGAGCCTCGCGAGGGCGGCAAGGCGTCCATGGCGATGCCCGGCTTCACCGGCGAGTCCACGGTCACCGCCTGGGAGCCGCCGCACCGGTTCGGCTACCGCTCGACGCCCGATGAGGACGGCGCGTTCATGGCGTTCGAGTATCTCGTCGAGGGCCGTGACGGCGGCGGCGCCGTGCTGCGGTTCGTGCACAGCGGCATCCTGACCGGCGACTGGGAGGCGGAGTACGACGCGCTCCGCAAGGGCAACCCGCTCTACCTGCAGACCCTCGCGCGGTATCTGGAGCACTTCCCGGGCCGCACCGCCGTGCCGGTCGCCGCGTTCGGCCCGCAGCAGCCCGACCAGGACCTGGTCTGGGCCGGCCTCACCCGTGCCGTGGGCCTGTCCGAGCAGGTCAGCGAGGGCGACAAGGTGCACTTCACGGTCGCAGGCCAGACGGTCGACGGCGTGGTCGACACGGTGCTCGCCCCCGGATTCCTGGGCGTGCGGACCGACGACGCGCTGCTGCGGTTCGTCGGGGGCGGCGGTGTCATCATGACCGGCCACCACATCTTCGCCGACGTCGACCAGGCCGACGCCGAGCGGACCTGGGGCGCGTGGCTCGCGTCCGTCTACGCCTGAGTCACCCGGCCGTAAGACGGTGGAGACATCCGCCTGGGCTGTCGCGGCCCACCGCCCGTCGCCCTTCCCCCGAAGGACGGCGGGCGGTGGGCGTGCACACGGTCGACGAGCGCCGGACCTGGACGGAAACCGCCCGGGTCACCGTCACCGGTAGCGGAAGCCGTCGAAGAAGCGGCGGAAGACGCCGCCGATGCGGGGCAGGGGCTCGGCCGGTGGCGGCGCCTGCGCGCGCTGCCTGGCGATGGGCCGGTCGTAGTCGGTCCGCGCGATGGCGTCGAGGACCTGCTGCTCGTCGAAGTCCTCGGACCCCTCGATCACGGGGACGAAACCGACCAGCATCCCGTTGCGCATCACCTGGGCTTCGAGGCCCGCGGTGCCGTCGGTGTCCCATTCCGCCTCGCGCCCGTCGGGCAGTGACACGCGTATCCCGAACTGATACACGCCGACCCTCGCCAGGTGGCCGTCTATGCCGCGATCGCGCAGCGCGTCAACGATCCGTCGTGCCCGGTTCTCTTCCACCCCTCCCAGGATAGGTCGGCCGGATCGCGTCCGCTCGTACAGGACGGGTCGGTGTCGTCCGGCGCCACGCGGTGTCGTTCGGTGTCGTCCGGTGTCGTCCGGTGTGGCTTGACGGCGGCCGGTGGACCGGGGGAGCCCCTCACTTCGAGCCTGGGGCGAATGGTAACTCACCCGAAATTTCGTGATAACGCATATAACGCACGCTTTGCGGGTGATCACCGCTTCCTCGGATGATTCGACCGAGGCGAGACCTTCACCGAAGGACGTGCTGCTCCCCATGAACCGTTCTGGTCTCCGATCCGGACCGCGCCGTACGGCGTCCCGTACCGGCCTTTACGTCATCTCGTTCGCCACCGTCGCGGCCCTCGGCACGGTGGCGCTGACCACCCCGACCCAGGCCGTGTCCACCGGCAGGCCGCCGTTCTCCATCGATCTGGAGACGGTGACCGTGAGTCAGCTCCAGCAGGCCTTGGGAGCGAGGAAAATCACCTCCGAGTGGCTCGTCAACGCCTACATCGAACGCATTCGCGCGCTCAACGGCGACGGGCCGGGACTGAACGCCGTCCGGGTGCTCAACGGCAGCGCCATGGACGAGGCCAGGCAGGCTGACAGGGATCGCAGCAGGGGCAGGGTCCGTGGCCCGATGCACGGCATCCCCGTCCTGGTGAAGGACAACATCGACGTCAACCGGCTGCCGACGACGGCGGGCGCGCTGGCCCTGGCCAACTCCTATCCCTCGGACGACGCCTTCCTCACGAAGCGGCTCCGGGCGGGGGGAGCGATCATCCTCGGCAAGACCAACCTGACCGAGTTCGCCAACTTCACCACGTCGGGAATGCCGTCCGGATACAGCGGGCTGGCAGGACAGGTCCTCAACCCGTACGACGTCAGCCAGACCCCGAGCGGATCGAGCTCGGGGTCGGGGTCGGCGGCGGCCTCCGCGCTCGCGGCGGTGACCGTCGGCACCGAGACCTCGGGCTCGATCCTCAGCCCGTCGGTGGCGAACTCGCTCGTCGGCGTGAAGCCGACCGTGGGACTGATCAGCCGGACCGGGATCGTCCCGATCGCCGCGAGCCAGGACACGGCCGGGCCGATGACACGCTCCGTTTACGACGCCGCGGCGCTGCTGACCGCGCTCACCGGCATCGACCCCCAGGACCCGGCGACCGCGGCCAGCAGGGACGTCGTCGGTACCGACTACACGGCGGCGTTGTCGAAGGACGCGCTCAAGAACGTGAGGATCGGCGTCGTCGGTGCCCCGACCGGGAACCAGGGGATCGCCTTCACCCGGGCGGTCGACGTGCTGCGCGCCCAGGGCGCCACGGTCAGCACCGTGACGGTGGACACGAGCGGGCTTCCGGCGAGCATCCTGAACTACGAGTTCAAGCGTGACCTGAACGCCTATCTCGCCCGGCTGCCCGCGCGCGCCCCCATGAAGACGCTGAACGACGTCGTCCGCTTCAACCTCGCCCACACCGGAGAGGGAGCGATCAAGTTCGGCCAGACCCTGCTGGAGGCCTCGGACGACATCGACCTGGACGACCCCGCCACCAAGGCCGCCTACGAGGCCGACCGCGACAACGGCATCTCCACGGCCCGCCGGCGTCTTGACTCGGTGCTGCAGGCCGGTGGCCTGGACGCGCTCGTGTTCGCGGGCAACGGATCGGCGGGTATCGGCGCGCGGGCGCAGTATCCCTCGGTCGCCGTGCCCATCGGGTACGACCCGGCCAACGGGCGCCCGTTCGGCATGACGTTCCTCGGCACCGCCTTCACCGAGGCCAGGCTCCTGGGCTACGCGTACGCCTATGAGCAGGCCTCGCGGGAGTGGCGCCCGCCGTCGGTGATCAACCCGTCCCTCTTCCGGTGCGCCCAGCCGGGCAGGCGGCCGCAGAGCTGCGCGCCCTGATCCCCTGATCCCCGGCCGGTCCCGGCCGCCTCGCGTCCGCCACCTCCGGGCGGGCGTGAGACGGGCCTGGTACGCGCCGCTGTCGCCGCTGTAAGTTCTCGGATGCTCATATTTCTTGATCTCGGTCATCGCGAGCGAACCGGCACTTCTCCATCCCGCACTCCGGAGTAATCCATGCCCGCAGCACTTGAGATCCACGGCCTGTGCAAGACCTTCGGTGAGAAGGTCGCCGTCGACCACGTGGATCTGAACATCCCCCAGGGCTCCTTCTACGGGCTCGTCGGCCAGAACGGCGCCGGCAAGACCACCACCCTGTCCATGGCCGTCGGCCTGCTGCGTCCCGACGAGGGCCACGCGCGGATCTTCGGCGCCGACGTCTGGTCCGACCCGGCCACGGCCAAGACGCTGGTCGGCGTGCTGCCCGACGGGATGGCCATGCCCGAACGGCTCACCGGCCGGGAGGTGCTGACCTACCTCGGGCTGCTCCGCGGGCTGCCGCGCGAGACCGTCGACCAGCGCGCCGAGGAGCTGCTGTCGGTGCTGGAGCTCGACGAGGCGGAGAAGACGCTCGTCATCGAGTACTCCACCGGGATGCGCAAGAAGATCGGTCTGGCCACCGCCCTGCTGCACGCGCCGAGGTTGCTCGTGCTCGACGAGCCCTTCGAGGCCGTGGACCCGGTGTCCGCGGCGACGATCAAGACGATCCTGCGCGGTTTCGTGGCCGGTGGCGGGTCCATCGTGCTCTCCAGCCACGTCATGGCCCTCGTGGAGCAGCTCTGCGACCACGTCGCGGTGATCGACAAGGGCAGGGTGGCCGCCGCGGGGCCCCTGGACGAGGTCCGCGGTAACGGCTCCCTCGAGGACACCTTCGTCGGCCTGGTCGGCACCTCCGACGGCGGAGTGAAGGAGCTGACGTGGCTGTCGCGCTGACCATGGTCAACATGAAGGTGGCCGTGCTCCGTCATTCGATGACCGGGCAGCGGGCCGGCTTCGTCGTCATGGGCGCGCTGGTCGGCCTGGTCCTCGCGGCCGGCACGATCTTCGTGGCCTTCTCCTGGGCGGACCTGCTCCCGGCCGTCTACGCCGTCTGGATGCTGGGCTGGATCTTCGGTCCCGTCTTCGCCGGTGGCGGCGACGAGACGCTCCGCCCGGAGTACTTCACGCTGCTCGGCCTGCGACCGCGCCGCCTGGCCTCGGGACTGCTCGTGGCGGCCTTCGTCGGGGTGGCACCCGTGATCAGCCTGCTCGCCCTGACCGGGCTCGCGGTCTTCGGCGTACGGCAGGGTGTCGCGGCCGCGCTCGTCTCGGTCCCCGCGCTGCTGCTCCAGCTCGCGATGTTCGTCCTGCTCTCCCGGGTCGCGGTCGCCCTGCTCGGCCTGGCCCTGCGCTCCCGCGTGGGCGCGGTCGGCGCCGGCCTGACCAACGGCCTGATCCTGGCCTTCCTGGGCCAGATCTGGGTCGTCTTCATGGCGCTCGGTCAGACGGCCGGCGTCCCGCCGGTGGTGACGACGGCGACCCGCTACCTGCCCTCCGGCTGGGGGACGGTCGCGGTCGAGGCCGCCGCGTCCGCCGACTGGCCGCGGGCCCTGGGGGCCCTCGGCGGGATGGCACTGCTGGTCGTCCTGTTGCTGGCCGCGTGGGCGGCACTGCTCACCCGGCGGGCCGGGGCGTCCAGGGCGGCCACGAGGGGACGCCGGCCGATCCGGGCCACCACCGCCTCCGGCGCCGTACTCGCCAAGGAACTGCGTACCTGGTCGCGTGACCTGGTGCGCACGCACCAGCTGACCTTCGCCCTCGCCTACGGCGTGTCCTTCGCCGTGGCCCCGCTGCTGCTGGGCTGGACGGGGATGCTGCCCTGGGCGGGACCGGTCTTCGTCGTGATGGCCGCGGCCATGTCGGCCAACCTCTACGGCACCGACGGCACCGTACTGTGGCTCACGCTCATGACGCCCGGCGCGAGCGACGTCCGCGGGCGGCAGCACGCGTGGCTGCTGACCGTCGCGCCCGTCGCCCTCGTGGTGACGGTCTCCCTCGCCGCGGTCACCGGCGGACCGTGGCCCATGCTGCTCGCCGTCCTCCTCGCCCTGCTGGGCGGCGGCGCCGGGCTGGTCCCCCTGGTCTCGGTGTACGGGCTCATCCCCGGCACCGACCCGCACCGGCGCGGCGGCAACCCGCTGCGCTCCACGGAGGAGGACGGCGCGGTCACCGGCATGGTGTACGCGGTGCTGGCGCTGGCGGCCCTCACCGCGGCCCCCGCGGCGATCGTGACCGGGCTGTTCGGCTGGGCGGGCGTGGCCGTCGGCGCCCTGACGGGGGTTCTCTGCTACTGGTGGTTCGGGCTGCTCGCCGAGCGGCGGCTGCTCGCGAAGGGGCCCGAACTGCTCGACATAATGCGTACCGGCCGCCGGCCGGCCGCGAAGCCGGGCGCGGGCGGACGGCTCCCCTTCGAGTCCCTGCCGCGCCACAAGCAGATCATCATCGGGATCTGCTTCACGGTCGGCGCGATCCCGCTGTTCCCACAGGGACTGCTGGCCGGCTATCTCAAGGTGTCGGAGAGCCCGACGCGCGCGTGGTTCCTGGCCCTCTATCTGCCGTCGTGGCTGCAGTGGCCCACGATCGTGTTCATGGTCCTGCTGGGGGTGGCCCTCTACGCGACGGGCGTGATCCTCTCCTACCGCCGCAAGGAGTCTCCGACGGTCAGTGGTGAACGATGAGCCACGTCGCGACGGCGGTGACGGTCTCCGAGCGGTTGCCGATGATGTGGGGGCGGCTGCACGGGAAGGTGATGGAGTCGCCCTCGGCGAGGGTGACGACCTCCGACTCGAAGTCGATGGTCAGCTCGCCCCGGGTCACGGTCCCGACCTCGTAGCCCTCGTGCTTGAGGAAGTGGCCGTGGGCGTTGGAGATCGAGCTCGGCGGATAGGTCGACTCGAAGAACTCGACGTCGGGTGAGGGCGTGGGCGAGAGCCTGCGGAAGGTGATGCCGCCGCTCAGCTGGATGGGGGCGACCTCCCACGAGCGCCGGATGGCGAACCGGCCGGCGGGTGTGTCCGGCCCCGCCGGGTCGGCGTCGGCCACCTCCGCGGTGTCGAACACGGCCGCGAGCGGCACGCCGATCGCGGACACGAAGGCGATGAGCCTGCTGACGGACGGCCGCATCGTGCCGAGCTCGATCTGGGAGACCGCGCTGGCCGAGATGCCGAGCTCGCGCGCCAGGGCACGCAGCGACATCCCCGACCGGAGCCGCAGCTCGCGGAGCCTCCGGCCGAGGTGCTCGTTCGTGATCGCCTTGATCTCCGTGCCGGGTTCCGGGGTCATGGCTGTCGCGGCCTCCACACCAATTGTCACAAGGCCTTTACGCGGGCGAAATTAGGGCTCGGGTGTCAAGGCATACATTGACGGCAGCTGTTAAGTGACCACTTAACAGCCCACGCCACAGCCCTTGTGACGACCTTGGCCACAGCTCGTCACGCAGTCCTGAGCGGTTGCCGCGGCTCCGCCGACACGCCATTCTCGCCGATCCTCCGAAGCCGATTCTTCGAGCCGATCCCTGAGCCGACCGCCGGGCCGATTTCCTGGCACCTTCCGCCTCGGCACACCCGCGCGGGACACACCGGTTCCCGCACCGTACCCCCCACGGAAGCTGACAATGACCGAACACAGCGCACCGTCCCAGCCGAAACTACACGACGTCGTCGAGGCGGCAGGCATGCCCGTCGGCGCCGGTCTCATCAAGCCCGGCTACGACCCCCGGCTCGCGAACGAGGACCTGGCCCCGCTCCGCGAGCAGACGTGGTCCTCGTACAACATCTTCGCCTTCTGGATGTCCGACGTGCACAGCGTCGGCGGCTACGTCACCGCGGGCAGCCTGTTCGCCCTCGGGCTGGCGAGCTGGCAGGTCCTGTTCGCCCTGCTCGTGGGCATCGTCATCGTGAACGTGTTCTGCAACCTGGTCGCCAAGCCGAGCCAGGTCACCGGCGTGCCGTACCCGGTCATCAACCGGGCGATCTTCGGGGTGCGCGGTGCGAACATCCCCGCCATCATCCGCGGGCTCATCGCGATCGCCTGGTACGGGGTGCAGACCTACCTCGCCTCCCAGTCGCTCATCATCATCTTCCTCAAGTTCTGGCCCGCGTCGGCGTCGCTGAACGAGGGCGGCTTCCTCGGCCTGTCCGCGCTCGGCTACATCTGCTACGCCATCCTCTGGGTGGCCCAGGCCGCCGTGTTCTGGAAGGGCATGGAGGCGATCAGGCGGTTCATCGACTGGGCCGGGCCCGCCGTGTACGTCGTCATGGTCGTGCTCGCCGTCTATCTGGTCGGCCAGGCGGGCTGGGAGAACATCAGCCTCGACCTCTCCGGGGGTGAGAACCTCGACTTCGGCGCGTCCATCCCGGTCATGCTCGGCGCGATCGCCCTCGTCGTCTCGTACTTCTCGGGGCCGATGCTGAACTTCGGTGACTTCTCCCGGTACGGGAGGTCGTTCGCGTCGGTGAAGAAGGGCAACCTCCTCGGGCTGCCGGTCAACTTCCTGTTCTTCTCGCTGCTCACGGTGATCACCGCGTCGGCGACCGTGCCCGTGTTCGGCGAGCTCATCACCGACCCCATCCACACGGTCGAGCGCATCGACACGCCGTTCGCGATCCTGCTGGGCGGGCTCACCTTCGTCATCGCGACCATCGGCATCAACATCGTCGCGAACTTCATCTCCCCGGCGTTCGACTTCTCCAACGTGAACCCGCAGAAGATCAGCTGGCGGACCGGCGGCATGATCGCGGCGGTCGGCTCCGTGCTGCTCACGCCGTGGAACTGGTACAGCAACCCGGACGCCATCCACTACACGCTCGGCATCCTCGGTGCCCTGATCGGGCCGCTGTTCGGAATCCTGATCTCCGGCTACTACATCGTGAGCCGCCAGCGGGTGTGGGTGGACGACATGTTCACGCTCGAACCGACCGGCCGCTACTTCTTCCGGGGCGGCTACAACCCCAACGCGGTCTGGGCGACGGTGCTCAGCGGGGTCCCCGCGATCGCGTCGGTGCTGGTGCCGAAGATGCTGCTGGACCTGGGGCTCACCACGGCCGACGCGACCTGGATCGCCGACTACAGCTGGTTCGTCGGCTGCGGGCTCGGGTTCGTGGCGTTCACCGTGCTGGAGCGGATGTCGCCGAGGATCGGCGGCCTCGACCGCGACGCCGAGCGGGTGTCGGACGGCACGGCCCTGGCCGGTTGATGACCCACATCGGAATCCGGGTGATCAATCCCAACACCGCCCGGGCCATGACCGAGAACATCGGCCGGTGCGCCCGGGCGGTCGCGGCGCCGTCCACCGTCGTCACGGCCGTCAACCCGGCCATGGGCCCCGAGTCGATCGAGAGCCACTACGACGAGGCCCTGGCCGTGCCGGGCCTGCTGGCGGAGATCGCGGCGGGCGAGGCGGCGGGGGCGGACGGGTACGTCATCGCCTGCTTCGGCGACCCCGGCCTCGACGCCGCCCGCGAGCTGGCCTCGGGACCGGTGGTCGGGATCGCCGAGGCGGCCATGCACGCCGCCACCCTGGTAGGCCGGAGCTTCAGCGTCGTGACGACCCTCGCCAGGACCACGGGCCGGGCGTGGGACCTCGCCGCCCGGTACGGCTTCGCGGGCGCGTGCCGGGGGGTGCGCGCCTGCGACATCCCCGTACTGGAGCTGGACGACCCGTCCTCGGACGCGCGGAAAGTGGTGACCGCCCTCTGCGCCGAGACCGTGGAGCGGGACGGATGCGACTCGATCGTGCTCGGCTGCGCGGGCATGGCCCCGTTCTGCGCGGACATCTCCCGTACCGTCGGCGTCCCCGTGATCGACGGCGTGGCCGTGGCGACCAAGCTCGTCGAGTCGCTGGTCTCCCTCGGCCTGCGGACGAGCACCCGGGGCGAGTTCGCCCCTCCCGGCCCCAAGAGATACACGGGCCTGCTCCGCGACTTCACCGTCTGACGTACGAAACCCGACGCCCCAGTCCTTCGGCACCGCGAAGCGGGACGGGCCGACCCGCACAGCAGGGGCTGTGCCGCGCTGCCGTGGGGCTGCTTCCATCGAGCGGCACGAAGCCCACGACGAACGTGCTCGACCTCTCACCCGCCTGGTGGTAGGCACAATGAGGGCAGCGTCCTACCTGGAGTGTGGGCGAGCATGAGGAATGAATCGACGGGACGTGGTAATCCGGACGCGTTCAGAGGGACTACTGGGTGTGGACGATCCCGAAGAACGATTCACCGACCTGTATGACCGGCACTACCGCAGCGTGCTCGGCTACGCCCTGCTGCGAGCCGAGCGCGACGCGGCCGAGGACGTCTGCAGTGAGACGTTCCTCGTGGCGTGGAGACGGCTCGCGGAACTGCCCGAGCCGCCGCTGCCCTGGCTGCTCGGTGTCGCCCGCAACCTGCTGGCCAAGCAGCGCGACTCGCGCATCCGCCGCCAGGCCCTGGCCGACCGGATAGCCGCCCTCACCACCTCACGCGACCACGTGGCGTGGGATGTGGCCGAGCACGTCATCGACAGGGAGAGCGCCCTGGCCGCGCTGTCGGCCCTGCCCGAGCAGGACGTGGAGGCGATGGTGTTCGCCACCTGGTACGGCCTGCCGCCGGAGCAGGCCGCGACCGTCAT
Source organism: Streptosporangium sp. G11 (assembly GCF_051192615.1). Lineage (NCBI taxonomy): Bacteria > Bacillati > Actinomycetota > Actinomycetes > Streptosporangiales > Streptosporangiaceae > Streptosporangium > Streptosporangium sp. G11. Next base: position 81,250 of record NZ_JBPJUQ010000014.1, on the reverse strand, counting down.
GGGTTGTTCGGTCCGCACGTACAACGTCCGGCTGCACCGGGCGCGCAAGCGCCTGACCCAGGCGATGCACGTCGGCGGCCCACGCCGCGTTCGCAGTCTCGAATCCTGATCCGCACCCCTTTGGAGGCCCCTTTCATGGATGATCGCATGTTCGCCCGGCTCAGGCCCAGTGAGCTGGACGAGCTGACCGAAGACGGCTACCGGCGCCGCCGGGCGGACGACCTGGCCCGCGCCTTCGCCACCCCACATGCCGAACCGGCCCGGCCCACCGAACCGGCCCGGCCCGCCCGCCTGGCCCGACCGCGCTCGCGGCGGCCGTACTTCCTCATGGCCGGCACACTGGCCGCCGGGCTCGCGGCCGCGGCCGTCGTCGTCGTCACGACCGGCGGCGGCCCTGGTCCGGACCCGGGTGGCGCCGTGGTGGCCTCCACGACGCAGGGGGCGCCCGAACGCGTAGCGGACGCGCGCATGTTCCTGCTGGCCGCGGCCTCGACCGCGCGGCGGGAACCGGCGGACTCCGGCCGCTACTGGTACGTCAACGAGCGCACCATGCAGAAGGTGTACAACGCCCCCAGCGAGCACACGGCCGAGATCAAGGCGAAGTCTGCCGAGTTGCCGTACGCGGCCTACCTGGCTGACACCCGCGAGACCTGGCGCGCGATGAAGGCGGGCGAGACCGGCCGGAGGGCGAGCAACCAGGACGTGGCGGTCACGTTCGGCTCCCCACAGGACGAGGCTGCCTGGAAGGCGGCGGGGTCGCCCGAACTGGCGGACGACAAGCCCCGGACCGCCGACGACGCCTTCGAGCCGATCCTGTCGATCGACAACCCGAGCCTGACCCTGCGGAATGTCACCAAGCTGCCCACCGGCAAGGACGGGCTCAAGCGCCACCTGGACGACCTCTGGAAGCGCAGCCCCAACTCCGCGGGCTCCGGCAAGGCCGTTTACCTGTGGCAGACGGGCGTGGACCTGATGACCGCGCCGATCACGCCGGGCACCCGGTCCGCCCTGTTCAAAGTGCTCGCCGACCAGCCGGGCATCACCTCGCAGGGTGAGGCGAAGGACGTGTTGGGGCGTACAGGGGTCGCCCTTTCCTCGTCGACGGCCGACGCGCTCACCTTCCGTCTGATCATCGACCCGCAGACGGCCGAACTGCTCGAGTACGACGTGGTGGAGAAGGGCGTGCCGCTACTGCGCGTGGCGCTGGCCGACATGGGCTTCACCGACAGGCTCGGCGAGCGTCCGAAGGACTGATCTCCCTCGTGACCGTCATCCCACGCCCTCACCGTGACGGTCACGGCCCCGCCCTCCTGATCGGCGAGCCGCCTGAACCTCAGCGTGCCGTCGGTCAGGAGGGCCTCTCCACGCAGAACGTCGATCACGGACCGGCCCCAGGTCACGGCAGGCACCGGCAGTGGCAAGTGGGAGCGGCCGGCATCACTTCCCTGATGCGGCTCGATCGTTTCTGATCCGGCCTGAGGGACGGGCGCCTCAACCGATTGGAGAGATCCACCCTGCCCGTCGGGTGCGGATCTGGAAGGTGCTCTCCAAAAATGGGCAGGTCATGACGCATCCGAGAACCCTTCGGTCCACGAAAAGCCGCATAGGTAACTTTTTGGACAAGGTGGCTGATATGGGTCTGGTACTTCAGGCGATGATCACCGGAATGGGCATCGCGATCGCTCTGATAGCGGCGGTCGTGGGTCGCCACTGGTACCGTCGCCGGCGCCGATGGTCTGTTTCGCCGAAGCCCTGGACGGACGACGGCGAGAGCCCCGACCGAGGCCGGGTCCTGAGTACGAGGCCGATCGGCACGTACGGACCGGAGATGTCCCCGGTCTCATCGAGTGTCAACGTGTCATGAGGACGAAGGCCGGCGCAGGGTCGTCGCGGTGTCCTGGAGGGCGTTCAGCAGCGGGATGAGCAGGGGATGCCGTTCCGCGCCCCGGCGTACGGCGGTGAAGACGCGGCGCTCGGGGCCGGGCACCGGGCGGATCACCACGCCGGACGGGTCGGTGCCGCGCAGGGCCAGGCGCGGCACCATCGCCACCCCGGCTCCGGCGGCGGCCAGCGCGACCACCGCGCTGAAGTCGTCGGAGGAGTGGGCGAACTCGGGAGTGAAGCCCGCGTGCTCGCAGGCCAGGGCGATCACGTCGTGGCAGGGATTGCCCGGGTAGGGGCCGATCCAGGTCTCGCCCGACAGGTCCGCGATCGTCACCTCGCTCCCGGAGAGGTGATGGTCCCGGGGGAGCACGACGTCGAACGGTTCCGAATAGAGCGGGATGCGTGACAGCCGCCGGTCGTCCTCGGCCGGGGCCCCGCGATACTCCACGGCCACCGCCGCGTCCACCGCGCCGTCCAGGACCATGGTGAGGCTCTGGTCACCCTCGGCGTCCAGGACGCGCACCCGGATGCCGGGCTCCTTGTCCCGCAGGGCGCCGACCGCGGGAGCCACGACCAGCCCGATCGCGGTGGCGAAGGAGGCCACCTTCACCTCGCCCGCGGTGCCGGCCGTGTAGGCGGCGATGTCGGCCCCCGCCCGCTCCAGCTGGGCGAGGATCTCGTTGGCGTGCTCGAGAAGGATGCGCCCGACGGCGGTGAGCCGCACGCCCCGGCCGTCGCGGTCGAGCAGCCGGTGGCCCACCTCGTGTTCCAGGGCGACGAGCTGCTGGGAGACCGCCGAGGGAGTCAGGTGCAGCGCGGCGGCGGCCGCGGTGACCGTGCGGTGGTCGGCCACCGCACGCAGGGTCCTGAGCCGCCGCGTGTCTATCACCTCTGTATTCTCGCCGAGGTCACCCGCGAACTTTGACAAATGACCTTTTGTTGGTCTTTACGGGCGCCTATCCATGGAGAGCGGTCGCCGGTGCTCGTGCGTGGGCCGGCCGGTGCTCAGCCGCGGGCGGCGACGAAGGCCTCCAGCGCGCGGTCGACGTCCTCGGCCGAGTGGGCCGCCGACAGCTGGACCCGGATGCGGGCCTGGCCGTGCGGGACCACGGGGTAGGAGAAGCCGATCACGTAGACGCCCAGCTCCAGCAGGCGTTCGGCCATCGCGGCGGCCTCGGCGGCGTCGCCGATCATCACCGGGACGATGGGGTGGTCGCCGGGCAGGATGTCGAACCCGGCCTCGGTCATGCCGGTGCGGAACCGCTCGGTGTTGGCGCGCAGCCGCGTCCGGGCCTCGTCCGAGCCGCTGATCAGGTCGAGGACGCGCAGCGACGCGGCGGCGATCACCGGGGCGAGGGAGTTGGAGAACAGGTAGGGGCGCGAGCGCTGGCGGAGCAGCTCGCAGATCTCCTTGCGCGCCGCCACGTAGCCGCCGCTGGCCCCGCCGAGCGCCTTGCCGAGCGTGCCGGTGAGGATGTCGACCCGGTCCCGTACGCCGTGCAGCTCGGGGGTGCCCCCGCCGTGCTCGCCGACGAAGCCGACGGCGTGCGAGTCGTCGACCATCACCATGGCCCCGTACCGCTCCGCCAAGTCGCAGATCTCCTCCAGCGGCGCGACGTAGCCGTCCATGGAGAAGACGCCGTCGGTGACTATCAGCCTGCGCCTGGCGTCGGCGGACTCCTTGAGACGCGCCTCCAGCTCGGCCATGTCACGGTTGGCGTAGCGCAGGCGCCGCGCCTTGGACAGGCGGATGCCGTCGATGACGCTCGCGTGGTTGAGGGCGTCGGAGATCACCGCGTCGCGGTCGTCGAGCAGCGTCTCGAACACGCCGCCGTTGGCGTCGAAGCACGAGCTGTACAGGACGGTGTCCTCCTGGCCGAGGAAGTCCGACAGCCGCGCCTCCAGCTCCTTGTGGACCTCCTGGGTGCCGCAGATGAAGCGGACCGACGCCATGCCGAAGCCCCAGCGGTCGAGGGCCTCCTTGGCGGCGGCGACCACCTCGGGGTGGTCGGCCAGGCCGAGGTAGTTGTTGGCGCAGAAGTTGAGAACCTCGCCGCCGCCGGCGACCGCGATCCCGGCGCGCTGCGGGGTGGTGATGACCCGTTCGGGCTTGAGCAGCCCGGCCTCGGCGATCTCGCCCAGGGTCGTACGGAAGTCGTCGCGGAGGTTGTCGAACATCAGGTCGTCCAATCCAGGATGATCTTGCCGGTCTTGCCCCCGGCGGCGGTGTCGAAGGCCGCGTCGAAGTCGCGGTAGGAGAAGCGGTCGGTGATCACCGGGGAGAGGTCGAGCCCCTTCTCCAGGAGCACGGACATGGCGTACCAGGTCTCGTACATCTCCCGGCCGTAGATGCCCTTGATGGTGATCATCGAGGTCACGACCGTCGCGAAGTCGACGGCGAACTCCTCGGCGGGCAGGCCGAGCATGGCGATCTTCCCGCCGTGCGACATGGAGGCGATCATGTCGCGGAGCGCCTTCGGGTTTCCGGACATCTCCAGGCCCACGTCGAAGCCCTCGCGCATGCCCAGCCCGTCCATGCCCTCCTGGACGGACGTCTCGGCGACGTTCAGGGCCAGCGTGACCCCGAGCTTGCGGGCCAGCTCCAGCCGCTCGGGGCTGACGTCGGTGACGACCACGTTGCGGGCGCCCACGTGGGTGGCCACCGCGGCGGCCATCAGCCCGATCGGCCCGGCGCCGGAGATCAGCACGTCCTCGCCGACCATCGGGAACGTCAGGGCGGTGTGCACCGCGTTGCCGAACGGGTCGAAGATCGCGGCCACGTCGAGGTCGACCGGGACCCGGTGCACCCAGACGTTGGAGGCCGGGAGCGTCAGGTACTCGGCGAAGGCGCCGTCGCGGTTGACCCCCAGCCCGATCGTGCTGCGGCACAGGTGCCGCCGTCCGGCCATGCAGTTGCGGCACTTGCCGCAGACCAGGTGTCCCTCGCCGCTGACCAGATCGCCGGGGGCGATGTCCTCCACGCCCGGCGCCACCTCGACGACCTCGCCGCAGAACTCGTGGCCGATGACGAGCGGCGTCCGCAGCGTCTGCCGGGCCCACGCGTCGAAACTCCGGATGTGCAGGTCCGTGCCACAGATCCCGGTACGCAGCACCCTGATCAGCACCTCCCCGGGGCCGACGGACGGTTCCGGTACGTCGGCCAGCCACAGACCCGGTTCGGCCCTCTCCTTGACCAGCGCCTTCATAGCGGATTCCCCCTCAGTTCCGACCCTACGCACTGTGCCCGGTCGCCTTCGGGGGTGTCCATCGCGGTTTTCTTAACCCCACCCACAGCGTTGCTTCACGCCCGGACCCCGAGACCTAGGGGGTACCCAGACATGTCTTCTCAAATCGGCGAAGCCGGGCGGCGGTTGCAAAAGGCGTATATCGCTCTGTAATCGGCCGTACATCGTCCGTGCGCATGCTTGGGCGAACCACACGCACACGGAAAGGCGCACCATGAGCGAGCAGACGCACGTCGCCCTGCCCACGGCGGACGATCTGGTTCCTCCGGCAGGTGTCAAGACCTGGGCCTTCGGGGCCCGGACGCTGCTGAAGGGGTTCTACGACAAGATGACGATCGCGAACAAGGAGAAGCCGTACGTCGAACTCCTCATGACCAAGCTGTCGCGCCTGGAGAGCGCGATCATCGGGGGCACGGCCGAGACGGTCGCCCGCACGACGTTCGTCGAGTGGGTCAGGGACGAGGACGAGGGTGGTTGGTCCTACTACGTGCAGGTGAAGGCCGCGGAGGATCTGCGGCTGGCGCGGGAGGCACGGGAGGCCCGGCGCCAGGAGATCATCGGGAAGGCCAGGAGCGAGGCCGTCAAGGCGCGCAGCCGATACTCCTCGGGAAACAACAGCGCGGTCGGCATGGTGATCTCGGGGCTCGCCGACACGGTCTCGGACACGGTCTACGTCGGCACCAGCGGTGCCTACGCCTACGCGAAGGTGCAGCACCCGGTCATGAAGGAGCTGCTGACCGGAGTGGCCATGGTGGAGTCGTGGCCGGTGACCGGGTGCGCGGAGGTCGACGCGATGAACCAGTTCCTCATCGCGAGGGCCATCACGCGCAAGGCCCAGATCGAGCCGGGCACCCTTTACTTCCACGCCGAGACCTGGAACGAGAAGAGCGGGAAGTGGCAGGCGCGCGGCGCCTGCAAGAACTGCGGGCAGTGGCTGTCGAAGATCGAGGCCGGTCACGGCTGAGGTGGGCGACGACTCCGCGGGGGCGGAACCGGCCGGGGCCCGGCGCCGTCGTCCGGCGCCGGGCCCGCGCGGGCGGTGGCGGAGGGTCAGGGGATGGTGCGGCGGTGCTCCTCCTGCGTTCCCGTCGCCGTTTCCGTGCCGAGGAGGCCGTCGCCGGGAAGGTGCGCGGGGGGCGCGTTGAGCTGGCGGGGGCCCAGGTCCGCCTCGGCGGCCTCGGCGACCGCCTCGGCGGCGGCCTGCTCGGCCATCTTCCGCTCCTCGGCCGCCGCCTCGTTGACCCTGGGGGCCTCGCGGATGGCCGCCGACTGCGGCAGGGCCTCGGTGAACGCCCTGGAGACGCCCTGGATCGCGGAGGTGACCTCGCTGGGGATCACCCAGAACGTGTTGTTGGGGCCCTTGGCCAGCTCGGGCAGCACCTGCAGATACTGGTACGCCAGCAGCTTGGGGTCGGGGTCGTTGCGGTGCACGGCCTGGAAGACCTCGTCGATGGCCTGTGACTGGCCCTCGGCCTTGAGGATCGCGGCGCTCCTGTCACCCTCGGCCCGCAGGATCGCGCTCTGCTTGTCGCCCTCGGCGGTCAGGATCTGCGACTGCCGCTGGCCCTCGGCGTTGAGGATCGCGGCGCGCTTGTCACGCTCGGCGCGCATCTGCTTCTCCATCGCCTCCTTGATGCTCTTCGGCGGGTCGATGGCCTTGATCTCCACCCGGTTGACCCGGATGCCCCACTTGCCGGTCGCCTCGTCGAGCACCCCGCGCAGCTGGCTGTTGATCGTGTCGCGCGAGGTCAGCGTCATCTCCAGGTCGAGCGAGCCGACGACGTTACGCAGCGTGGTGACCGTGAGCTGCTCCACGGCCTGGATGTAGTTGGCGATCTCGTACGCCGCGGCCCGGGGGTCGGTGACCTGGAAGTACAGGACCGTGTCGATCTCGACGACCAGGTTGTCCTCGGTGATCACCGGCTGGGGCTTGAAGGAGACGACCTGCTCGCGCAGGTCGATCATCGGATAGACCCGGTCGATGTACGGGATCACGAAGTTCAGGCCGGGCTTCAGCGTGCTGTGGTAGCGGCCGAGCCGTTCCACGTTTCGGGCCCGCGCCTGGGGAACGATGCGCACCGAACGGATCACGGTGAACACCGCCAACAGGACGATGAGCAGTCCGGCTACGAGCAGAGCGTCCATGGTGCCTACTCCCGTGGATACACGAGCGCGGTCGCGCCCTCGATCTCGATGACGTCGACGACCGCCCCCGCGGGTATCACCAGGGTCTCGTCGTAGGCCCTGGCGGACCACTCCTCGCCGCCGATCCGCACCCGGCCGTCCATGCCGGTCACCTCGCGCAGGACGTAGGCGGGCTTGCCCACGAGCGCCTGGATCCCGAACCGCTGGTTCCGGGGCTGCCGCATGGTGAGCTGGCGCTTGGCGATGGGGCGGACCACGACCACCCCGGCGGCCAGGGAGGCGATGAACACCACGAACTGGAGCGGGACCGGCAGCCCGAGTCCGGCGGCGATGGAGGTGATGAGGGCGGCGCCCCCGAGCAGGCCGAGAGCGGTGGTCAGGGTAAGTATCTCGGCGACTCCCAGCGCTACCGCCAAGATCAACCAGATGACCCAATACTCCATGCTCCGGCCCTCCTAGCTGTACAACGCTCCGGACGTCAGGGAGGTTCCTTTCTCCACCGTATGTCCTTGGCCGGATCGCCGACAGGCCCTGCTCTCGCATTGATCGCCGGGCTACCGGGCGGGCTCGATCCTTCCCGACACCTCACCCAGAGTGATCGTGGTTCCACCGGGCCCCGGAGCGGTCGCGGTGATCGTGACGGTGTCCCCGTCCTCCAGGAAGGTCCTGGCCGAGCCGTCGGGCAGCTTCAGCGGCTCGGTCCCGTTCCAGGTCAGCTCGATCAGCGAGCCGCGCTCGCCCGGCTCGGAGCCGGAGACCGTACCGCTGGCGTAGAGGTCGCCGGTGCGCAGGGCGGCGCCGTTGACGGTCATGTGGGCGAGCATCTGGTCGGGCGTCCAGTACATGTCCCGGTACGGGGGACGGGAGACGACCTCGCCGTTCACGGAGACCTCCAGCCGCAGGTCGAGCCCCCACGGCTCCTCGCGCCGCAGGTAGCCGAGCGGCTCCGGATCCTGCCGCCTGCCCTCGACGCGCGCCTCGGACAGGGCCGCGAGCGGGGTGATCCACGGCGATATCGAGGTGGCGAAGGACTTGCCGAGGAACGGGCCCAGCGGCACGTACTCCCACGCCTGGATGTCGCGGGCGCTCCAGTCGTTGACCAGGGTCACGCCGAACACGTGGTCCTCGAACCGCCCGGCCCGCTCCCCGAGGGCCGTCGGCGTGCCGACGACGAATCCCAGCTCCGCCTCGATGTCCAGCTTGGCGGACGGGCCGAAGACCCCCGCGCCGCGCTGCCCGCGGGGCCGGGTGACCGGGGTGCCGGACGCGACGACCGTCCCGGCCCTGCCGTGGTAGCCGACCGGCAGGTGCCGCCAGTTCGGCTTGAGCGGCTCCTCGTCGGGGCGGAACATCCGGCCCAGGTTGGAGGCGTGCTCCAGCGAGCAGTAGAAGTCGACGTAGTCGGCCACCTCGACCGGCAGGTGCAGCGTGACCCGGTCGAGCGGGACGAGGTGCGGCCTCACCACCGCCCGGTCGGTGCTCAGCTTGTTCTGGATCAGGGTCCGGGTGTCCCGCCACGCGGCCGGGCCCCTGGACAGGAAGGCGTTGAGCGAGCCGGTGGCGAACACCTCGTCGTGCAGGGCCCCGGCCAGGTCGACCACGTGGTCGCCGTACCGGACGCCGACGCGAGGGGTCTCCCCCTCGTGACGGGAGAAGACTCCGTAGGGCAGGTTCTCCAGGCCCCAAGACATCACACGTTCTCCTCTGCTGTACCGGGGGTCGCCGTATCGGGGGGCACTGTGCCGGGAGGTGCCGGGTCGAGGGTCACCGCGTCGGCGCTCGCGGGCGGGCGCCGTGTGATCAGGCCCAGGGCCACCAGATCCTCGATCGGGGTGTGCGTGTCGCACGACCCGTACGACACCAGCAGTTCCCTGGCGCGCGACGCGGTGTCGTCGGGCACGGCCTGCGCCAGCCGTACCAGCTCGCCGACGTCGGTCAGCTTCAGCACCGGCACCGGATCGCGGCCCTCCACGGCCGCGCAGACCGCGAGGACCAGGTTGAGGAAGCCGTGCCGGTCCACGCCGAGCGCGGGATCGAAGTGGCGGACCGCGTTGTGCAGCCCCGCGGTCGCCTTGAACGGTACGCCGTGCTCCGCGCAGTGCGCGATGAGGGCGCCCAGGTCCGCGGCGCTGGGAAAGGCTCCGGCGGTCAGCCCGCCGCAGCGGAACTTCAGGCCGGGGCCCGTGCCGTCGCGCGGCAGGGAGGCGCGGTCGCCGGGAGACACCTCGACGAAAAGCCGGGCACCGCCGGGCAGCCGTCCCGCCAGCCGCTCCGACACGGCCCCGGCGGTCTCGCCCGGCGCCTGCCGCACCTCGACCAGCTCGACGGTGACGTCCTCAAGGGGCGGGACGTCGGGGGTGTCCAGGATCAGGCCGAGCCGGATCGGAAAGGTCAGGTGGTCGCGGAGCTCCGCCAGGCGTCCGGCCGGGCAGAGGAACCGGTGGGTGAGCACCGGGTCGTTGCCCGCCAGGTCGTTCCTGTGCCGCTCCAGGGACTCGGCCATCGGCAGCCCGGTCGGCGGGAACAGCCCCGCGTCGTCGACGAGCGCCCGGAAGAGCACCGCCGTTCCCATTCCCACGCCGTTCACAATCGCGCCCGTCCCCGTGCTCGTGTGTGCGCTCATGGCCCTGTCCCTACCCCGTGGCGGGCCCGCGATCGTGCTCGCGCCGCCAACGGGTCCGCGTCCGTCAACGGGCCCACGTCCACGCGTACGCGGGATCCTCCACCGACAGCCCGGCCGGGCCCAGGTCGAGGGGACGGAAGGTGTCGACCATCACGGCCAGCTCGCTCGTCTGCGTGTGGCCCTGCCGTACCGCCTCGATGACGGCTTCGACGGCGCCAGGCTGCGGGCCGTGCGTGAACCCCGCCGGGTGCAGCGAGACCGAGCCGACGTCGATGCCCGAGCCCCTGCGCGCGGTGTAGTCGCCGCCCGCGTAGAACATCAGCTCGTCGGAGTCGACGTTGTGGTGGTTGTAGGGGATCGGGATCGCGTCCGGGTGGAAGTCGAGCGGCCGGGGACAGAACGAGCAGATCACGAAGTTGGGGCCCTCGAACGTCTGGTGCACCGGCGGCGGGGCGTGGGTGCGCTTCACGATCGGCTCGAAGTCGTTGATGTTGAACGCGTACGGGTAGAGGCAGCCGTCCCAGCCGACCACGTCGAACGGGTGGTCGCGGTAGACCAGCCGGGTCAGCCCGCCACGCGTGCGGACCAGCACCGGCACCTCCTCACCCTCGGCGAGCAGGGGCTCCTGCGGGGTGCGCAGGTCGCGCTCGGAGTAGGGGGCGTGCTCCAGGAACTGGCCGTATTTGGACAGGTAGCGCTTGGGCGGCCGGATGTGGCCCGACGCCTCGATGGTGAACGCCGTGACGCGGCCCCGCGGCACCCACCGGTGGATCGTCCCGGTGGGGACGACGACGTAGTCGCCCTCCCCGGCCTCGATCACCCCGTACGTCGACTCGAACCTGACCCGCCCGCTCGCGATGTAGACGCACTCGTCGCCCATGGAGTTGCGGTAGAGCCCGCTGGGTTCCTCGCTCGCGGCGTACGACATGCGGACGTCGGCGTTTCCGGCGAGCAGCCCGCGCCCGGTGACCAGGTCGCCCCCGGCGGGCAGGTCCTGGGTGCGCAGGTGGCGGGGGGAGAGGGGCACGTTGGGGCTGAGCCCTCTCGACCCGTCGGGCTCGACGGCCTCGGCCTTGATGATCGCGGTGGGGAGGTGGCGGTGGTAGAGCAGCGACGAGTCGCTGGAGAACCCCTCCTCGCCCATCAGCTCCTCGGCGTACAGCCCGCCGTCGGGCCGCCGGAACTGCACGTGCCGCTTGCGGGGTATCTCCCCCACGACCCGGTAGTACGGCATCCGTTTCCCCTCAGCTCTGTCCGCTTATCGGACGCACACGTCCTTTATACGAACAACGATCCGCCAGGGGCGGGGAGATGTCAAACATCTCCCGGTCCTCGACATCGGCGAACGGGCCCGGGGCCGGGCGAGGCCGGCTGTCCGGGGCTTTCGCGGCGAGGATCCCCACGGCGGCCCGTCTCGGGTCCCGGGAACCGCGTTCCCCGGCGCGCTCAGGGACGCCGCTGGTAGACGTCGGGGATGCCGTCGTGGTCGCGGTCGGCGGTTTCGGCCTCGTGGATGCGCCGGTAGACACGGTTGCGCAGACGGAGGATCAGCGCCGCCGCCAGTGCCGCGATCAGGGAGCCCGTCAGGACCGCCACCTTGACGTGGGCGTCGCGCTCGCTGCCGGCCCCGAAGGCCAGTTCCCCGACGAGCAGGGAGACGGTGAACCCGATACCGGCCAGTACCGACAGCCCGCCCACGTCCACCCAGGCCAGGTTCTCGTCCAGGTCGGCGCGGGTGAAGCGGGCCACCAGCCAGGTCGCGGTCATGATCCCGATGGGCTTGCCGACCACGAGCCCGATGACGACGCCCACCGCGATCGGGTCGGTGAGGGCGGCGGCCAGGCCGCTCAGGCCGCCGACGCTCACCCCCGCCGCCAGGAACGCGAACACCGGCACGGCCACCCCGGCCGAGAGCGGCCGCAGGCGATGCTCGAAGTGCTCGGCCAGGCCGGGCCCGGCGTCCGGGCCACCGGCCCGCTCGCCGCGGACGACCGGCACCGTGAAGGCCAGCAGCACCCCGGCGACGGTGGCGTGCACGCCCGAGGCGTGCATCAGCGCCCAGGTCGCGGCGGCCAGCGGCAGCAGCAGCCACCAGGCGCGCACCCGGCGTCGCACCAGTACGGCGAAGATCGCCAGCGGTACCAGCGTGCCCAGCAGCGGCGGTATCGACAGGTGCTCGGTGTAGAAGACCGCGATGATGACGATGGCCAGCAGGTCGTCGACCACGGCCAGGGTGAGCAGGAAGGTGCGCAGCGCCGCGGGCAGGTAGCGGCCGATGACCGCGAGCACGGCCAGCGCGAACGCGATGTCGGTGGCCGTCGGGATCGCCCAGCCCCTCGTCGCGCCGCCGCCGACGCCGGTGGCCAGGGTGACGAGCAGGTACAGCACGGCCGGGACGATCACGCCGCCGAACGCGGCCGCGACCGGCACCGCGGCCCGCCGCGCCTGGCGCAGGTCACCGGCGACGAACTCGCGTTTGAGCTCCAGCCCGGCCACGAAGAAGAAGATCGCCAGCAGCCCGTCGGAGGCCCAGGTCGCGAGGCTCAGATCCAGGTGCAGGGCCGCGGGGCCGACCTTGACGGCGCGCAGCGCCTCGTAGGCTCCTGACCACGGGGAGTTCGCCCAGATCATCGCCGCCACCGCACCGGCCAGCAGCAGCGCTCCGCCGACGGTCTCCCCGCGCAGGATGTCCGCGACGCGGCGGGCCTCGTCCCACGAACCCCGGCTGAACAGGCGAGGCGTGCCGGGTGGGGTGCCGCTCATGAGTGCTCCACTTCGGGGGTCGGGTCAGTCACTGCCGACCAGACTTCCCGGCGCACCAGCGTTCACCCTACCGGCGGGGTCACCGGAACTCCCATACGGGGGCGTCCTTTCACGGCGTGATCTTCTCTGATGAGGAGGGAGCCGTCAGGTCAGCGAGCCGGACAGCTCCGCGGCGGCGGCGGCGACCCGGGGGCCCACGGTGCCCGGGTCGAGCGGGCTGAAGGCGACCACGCCCACCGACGCCTCCAGCCAGGGGAGGCCGGGTACGGGGGCGGCGACGCCCCTGGCACCCTCCTGGAGCTGGCCCTCGGACACCAGATAGCCGGTGCGGCCCTCGCGCAGGGCGAGGATGGCCAGCCCGGCGGCCCCCCGGTCCAGCGAGTGGCGGGAGCCCTCGCGGTAGGCGACGTGCATGTTCGTCCAGGAGGGCTCGACCACCGCCACGGCCAGGCCGTCGTCGCCCTCGGCCACCGTCAGGTGCGCGGTCGCCCCGACCTCCTCCGCCAGCCTGCGCAGGGTGGGAAGGGCGCCCTCCCGCAGCAGCGGTTGCACCGCACGGGCCAGGACGAGGACCCCGAAGCCCAGGTGGACCCGCCCGCCGCCGTCCCGGCGGACGAAGCCCTCGCTCTGGAGGGTGGTGAGCAGCCGGTACACCGCCGGGCGGCTCAGCTCCAGCTCCGCCGCCAGCTCCGTGGGGGTACGGCCCCGCCGCCCGTCGGCGAGCAGGCGCAGCAGCCGCAGACCGCGCTCCAGGGTCTGCGAGGATTCGGCCGGCATCTAGGACGCCCGCTGGGCTGGAGGCATGTTCCGATTATCGCCCGGTGTCCGGGGGCCCGCTTCGATCGCCGCCGCTTCGGTACGAACGGGCGCCTCTCGTCTTTCCCGCTAGCTGCAATGCCCCGGGGCCGTTTTCCTGGAATCCTCGACACGTGGCCATACGCTGCCTCATCCTCGACGACAACGATCACTTCCGCAGTGCCGCTCGCGCGTTACTCGAAGGGGAGGGGATCACCGTAGTCGGCACGGCCTCCGCGAGTGACGACGCCCTCCGGCAGGTCGACGACGTACGGCCGGACGTCGTGCTCGTCGACATCGACCTCGGTGAGGAGAACGGTTTCGAGGTGGCCGGGCGGCTCGTGGCCGTGCGACTCGGTCCTCCGCGCGTCATCCTGATCTCGACGTACGCGGAAAAGGACTTCTCGGAGATGATCGCGGCCAGTCCCGCCACCGCCTTCCTCTCGAAATCAGCCCTTTCCGGAGCGGCCATCCAGGAGATCCTCCGGGGGGCCGAGAGGGAAGGGGAGCGCGACGGGCCCGTGCGCGTTCCGTGACGCCGGACCGGCACCCAGGTCCCATCGGGGCCCGCGCCCCTGGCGGAAGCCCCCGTCGGCGGGGTCTCTCGCGGGTCTCTCCGGCCCTCGGCGGGTCCTCCCGCGGGTCTCCCGTAAGTCTCCAGAAGTCTCCAGCGAGCCCCTCAGCGGGCTTCGAGGAAGGTCAGCACGGCGAGAACGCGGCGATGGTCGTCTTCCGTCCCCGGTATCCGCATTCTCGCCAGGATGCTGTGCACGTGCTTCTCGACCGTGCCCTCGGTGATCCAGAGTTTGTGCGCTATGCCGGAGTTGGAGCGTCCCTCGGCCATCAAGGCCAGAACCTCGTGCTCACGCGCCGTGAGGAGTTTCAGTGGGTCGTCCCTGCGGTGGGTCCTGATGAGCTCCCGTACGAGACTCGGATCGACGACCGGGCCGCCGTGGACGATGCGCTCGAGCGTCTCCATGAAGTCGTCCACACCGGTCACCCGGCTCTTGAGCAGGTAGCCGACCCGGTGCCCCGTGGCGAGCAGCTCCATCGCCTCCTCCACCTCGATGTGCGCCGACAGCAGGAGGATGCCCGTCTCCGGGAACTCCTCGCGGATCACCCGCGCCGCGTCGAGGCCCTCGTTGGCGTGGGCCGGAGGCATCCGGATGTCGAGAACGACGAGATCGGGCCGGTGCAGCCGGACGAGGGCGAGGATCCCCGCCGCGTCTCCGGCCTGGCCGACGACCTCGAAGCCCGACCGTGACATGAGGCCGGCCAGCCCCTCGCGGAAAAGCACGTCGTCGTCCGCCAGTGCTATTCGTATCCGGTCCCTGTCCACGGCTCCCCCCCTTCGTCACGTATTTACCGTCGGATTTTGGTACAGGAATGGTCATGCGAGATTAAAAGAATTGCATCTCGGCTGCTCCGGGTGGCCCTACACGCGCCTCCCGGCCGGAACACGATCGGAGAGGAGGCGCCAATTCCCTCTTTGACATGCGGGTATCTTAGTACCCATGCGTGAGCGGCTTTTGTTGTCATTGCTGCGCACGAAGCGTTCGCCCCTCGTGGTGGGGGTCATCTGTGGCGCCCTGTGTATCGCGGCGGGAATCCTGCCGGCCCTCTTCCCGGAGCGCGTGACGTCGGGCGATTTCCTGGAAAGGATCCATCTGTTCGCTGTTCCGCTGATCTCGATCAAGTGGGGGCTGGGAGTGGTGACCCTGGCGGCCGGCGCCGTCGCCCTCCACCACCTCGACCTTTCGCCCGTGTGGAGCCTCTCGTACGGGATGCACCGGCTCTGGACCTCGCTCCCGATCCTCGTCATCGTCGGGCTGGTGACCGGCTCGATCGCGGTGCTGGCGCGCTCACTGGGCATCCGGGCGGACAAACGTCGTCGCGAGGCGGATCTCACCGCGCAACTGGCCCACATCCTGTTGCGTACGGAGGACCTGAGGGCGGCGCTGCCACCGGCGTCGCGTCTCCTGGCGCGGGCTCTGGGGGCGCCGAACCTGGAGATCCGGCTTGAGGAGGTCCCCGCGGAAGAGCGCGGAGAGGCGCTCCCGCTCATGGAGAACGAGGCCAGGATCGGCACGCTGCTCCTGCCCGCCCGGGTGCCCATGGCCGTGCGGAAGCGTCTGCGCGAGCGGATGGTGCCCTCCCTGGAGGCGCTGCTGCGGGCCGCCCGTGATCGCGAGAACATCGAGATCGTTCTGGCGTCGAGCCGTGACGAGATCCGCCGGATCGCCCAGGAGCAGGCGGCGCTGCGGCGCGTCGCGACACTCGTGGCGCGGGGCATCTCCTCGGCGGAGCTGTTCAACGCGGTCGCCTTCGAGATGGGCTCCCTCATGAAGGCGGACCACGTCGGGGTCAGCCGCTACGATCCCGGCCACGTGACGGTGGTGGGCTCGTGGAGCGTGCGGGACGGCGCCGAGAGGGTTCTGCCCCTCGGCTCCCGGTGGCCGCTCAGCGAGGTGAGCGTCTCGGCCACCGTGCTGAAGACGGGGCGTCCGACGCGACGGGCGGGTTACGAGGGGAGCGTCGGGAAGGTCGCGACGTGGGCCAGGAAAATGGGGGTCACCTCGGCCGTCGGCTCTCCCATCATCGTCGACGGATGCTTATGGGGCGTGATGCTCGTCTTCTCCAGTGCTCGGGAGCCGAGGTTCGAAGGCGTGGAGAAGCGCATGATGGAGTTCACCGGGCTGGTCGCGACCGCCATCTCGAACGCCCAGGCCCGTGCCGAGCTCGCCGCCTCCCGAGCCAGGGTCGTCGCCGCGTCCGACGAGACCCGCCGGCGCATCGAGCGCGACCTGCACGACGGGGCCCAGCAGCGTCTGGTCTCGCTCGGGCTCGAACTGCGCGCCGCGGAGGCCGGCGTGCCGCCGCCGATGGCCGAGCTCAGGGGAAAGCTGTCCCACGTGGTCCAGGGGCTGACCGGGGTCGTGAACGACCTGCAGGAGCTCTCGCGGGGTATCCACCCGGCGCTTCTCTCGAAGGGCGGCCTCGTGCCCGCGCTGAAGACGCTCGCGCGCCGCTCCGCCGTTCCCGTCGAACTCGACCTGGACCCCGTCCCGCGCCTGCCGGAGCGCGTTGAGGTGGCCATCTACTACACGGCGGCGGAAGCCCTGACCAACGTGGTGAAACACGCGAACGCCTCCGTGGTGTACGTCACCCTGAGGGCGGCCGGAGCGGTCATCCGGCTCTCGGTCCGCGACGACGGGGGCGGGGGAGCCGACTACGGCAAGGGGTCGGGGCTCATCGGGCTCAAGGACCGCGTCGAGACGCTCGGCGGCAGGCTGACGGTCGTGAGCTCCGCGGAGGAGGGGACGTCGCTCTCCGTGACGGTACCGATCGTGACGGTACCGTCCCCGTGACGGTGCCGCCGATCGGCGTCGATGACAGTCGATGTCAGTCGACGTTCAGGGGTGTCCGGACGTCTGGTGATCGGCGAGCGGGAGGCGGAGGACGAACCGCGCGCCGCCCATGGCGGAGTCCTCCACGTCGATGGTTCCTCGATGGGCTTCGGCGATGTCACGGGCGATCGTGAGGCCGAGCCCGGTGCCTCCCCGGTTGCGGCAGCGGGCCGTGTCCAGCCGGGTGAACCGTTCGAAGACCCTTTCCCGGTCGATCGCGGCGATGCCGTCGCCGTCGTCGGTGACGGTCAGCTCGCCGTATTGGCCGCTCCGGCACACCTCGACCAGCACCACGTGCCTGGCGTGGCGCTGGGCGTTGTCCAGGAGATTGGCGAGGAGGCGGGCGATCTCCGAGTCGATGACGTCCACCCTCACCCCGAAGGCGAGCCGCAGCCGTACGGGGACGCCTTTTTCGTGGCGCGAGACCGCGGCCCGGACCATTTCCCCCAGATCCACGTTGACGAGCGCGTCCGGAGTGTTCGCCCCCACCTTCGCCAGCACCAGCAGGTCGGTGACGATCGTCTGGAGCCGCCCGACGCTCTCCAGCGCGTCTCCCAGAAGCTCGTCGAGATCCGTCTCGTCGGGGTGTAGCCGTGCCTCTTCCAGGAGCGTTCTGAGCCCGGCGATCGGGGTGAACAGCTCGTGCGAGGCGTCGGACACGAATCGCCGCTGCTGGGTCAGCGACTGATCGATCCGGCTCCTGGCACTCTCCATCCGGTTCAGCAGATTGCCGGTGGCGAGGGCGAGATGCATGATCTCGTCTGCCCTTGGGAGACCGTGGAACCCATGGCTCAGATCCTTGGCACGCGGCGACATGAGGGTCCGTTTCGGTATGCGTCGATGAGGGCGCTTTCGTCGACGGCGGTGGAATCGCTCACCTGCGGCTCGATGGCCAGGCGGAGCCCTCCCGCCCTAAGTAGTTGCCCATCGCATCATGATGCCGCTCCCACCCCCCGCCGTCTGCGCTGGCAGCCCCCGTATGGCACTTCATGCCAGCTGGGTTCCGGGCATTCCTGCTAGCTGCAATGCCCCGTGGTTCTCCTCCGAACAAGATCCGCCGCCCGGGACCGGTCCACCGGGTGAGGTTGTGGTGTCCAGCGTGATGGCCGATATGGGTTTGGTGGGACATATCGGAATGCTGATGATTCCTTGACTGGGGCTGTCGAGCCCATCGTGATCTGGGTAAAGTGCTGATCGATCGTTTTTGACCAGCTTTTGGGAGTTCAGGACATGCGACTTACTCTGCGCCGGGCTCTCGCCGTGGGCGCCACGCTCGCGCTCGTCGGTGTCATGACACCCGGGGCCGCGTACTCGCAGGACGATCCCCGCAGCTGTGACGACCTGATGGGAGCCGACGCCCCGGCCTTCATCGTGTGCCACTGGCTGGCCAAGCCGGACGAGGCCCTCGGGGTCGCGCTGTTCTGGGGGGCCGACGACAACGCCAACCTCAAGGAGGCCAGCCCGGTCGACGGCAAGTTCATCGACTGCTCGGCCGCCGGATCGGTCTGCCCGGAGGCACCCGGTGGCGGTTCCGAGGGCGACGAGAACTCGCCCTTCCCCGAGGGGGCCGGAGACGGCGGCGCGCCCGAGTGCGAGGCGGGCCAGCCGTGCTCGGTCGACGGGCACGGTGAGGGCGGCGACGGCACGGTCGCCGGATCCGAGCAGACCGGCACCTCCACCCCGACCCCGACCCCGACAGGTGTCCAGGACCCCGCGATCGCGGCCGCGGCGCAGACTCCCACCGGTCAGGCGATCACCGCGGCGAAGGCCGTGCAGCTGAGGGTCTGGATCGACACCGAGCTGGCCGACGACTGGAAGGCCGGCACGGAGACCTTCACCGCCGCCGTCAAGCGCATCGGCGCACTGGCCGCGCGCCCGGAGGTCGCGGGCATCCGGTTCACCTCCCAGCTGGGCTACAACACCACGTTCAAGACGGACGAGGAGATCACCGCGTTCGTCACCGCGGCCTCCGACGCCCTCCGCCAGGCCGCGCCCGGCAAGAGGCTGGGCATCCACACGGTGGTGCCCGAGCTCGCCTGCGGCGCGAACACCACGTGCAAGGCCGAGATGCGCAAGCGGTACCCGCTGCTCGCTCCCGAGAAGATCGAGTCTCCCCTGATCGCGGGCCGCGTCGACCAGCTCTCCCTGGACACCGGCCTGCTGTACGGCGGCTACGACGCCTGGAAGATCAAGGCCGGGCAGGCCCACCTCAACCAGTGGATCCAGGTCCGCGCCCGGTCGTGGGACGTCCTGACCCAGGTCGCCGCCGAGGAGACCGGGCTCGTCGGCCAGGTGACCGCCAACAAGGTCGCGTCCCGGCTGTCGGTGCCCGTCAAGGACGGCGCCGCCCAGCAGGTGAACGTGTGGACCAGCGTCCAGGACGCCCAGGGCGCCGTGAACCGGCTGACCGCCTGGGACCAGCTGAAGAAGCTCCTCCCGATCCAGCGTCGCCTGGCCGCCGTCTACAACCCGGCCAACCCCGAGACGGACATGACCACCGACATCAAGAAGCTCTCCGAGGTCTTCGGCCAGATCTATCTCACGACCGCCTGACATGTCGCGGCCACCTCGGGAGTCACGTGCTCCCGAGGTCGGTGAGGTGCTCCATCGCGGTGAGGTCGATCTCCATGGCGCTCGTTCCCAGGGGCAGGCCCAGCGCCTGAACCGTACCGGCGCGCAGCTCGCCCGCATGACCGAGCACGGTCTGGCCGACCAGTAGTTCCAGGCAGCGTCCGGGCAGCCAGGGGGCGTACTCGGTGGGGCGCGTGACCAGCCCGGCCCCCATGACGTGCGCCGCCGTACGCGCGGCGTCGACCGCGCGGGCCCACGACGACTCGCCGGTCAGGGCTGCGGCGAGGTGGCGGGGCTGGGCGGGGATGGCGGCGTTCAGCGCGTCGAGCTGGTCGTCGGTGGGGCGGTGGTCCGCCCGGAGAAGGGCCGGGGGGCCGGAGCCCGTGAGGGGTGTGAAGACCGCCCCCTGCTCGAAGAGCGCCGGGGCGCGGTTTCCCCGGGTGAGGTTGAGCCCCAGCGCGGCCAGCAGGCCGGGGAGAAGCGTGGTGCGCAGCGAGAGCTCGCGCGGGCCGGTCGGGTTCGTGAGCGTCAGCGTGGCGCGGCGCGGGTCGTCGGGTGCCAGGCCGAAGGCGTCCCACGCGGTGTCCGGGACGAAGGGGAAACCCGGCGTCTCGACGTATCCCGCCCCCGCCAGCGCGTGCCCGATCCGCCGCCGCAGGCTCTGTGACCGGCCCAGCCCTCCACCGGCCTCCCGTCTTCGCGCGTTCCGGGCACCGTGGCCGCCGCGCGCCAGCGGGATGGTTTCCATGTCGGGTACGGCCCGCGCGGCCGGCACGGCCCGCGTCGTGGCCGTTGTCCTGGGCGGGGGAAGAGGCCGGGGCCGTGACCTGCCGGGGGCGAACTCGTCCATTCCAAGGGGGAATCGGATGTCGCCGTCGATGACGTCGCGCATGTCCTTCAGCCCGTGCCGGAGCATCAGCGTGCGCTCGATGCCCATGCCGAAGGCGAAGGCGCCGTATCTGTGCGGATCGACACCGCAGGCGGCCAGCACCCGGGGATGGACCATGCCGCACCCGCCCCATTCGATCCATCCCTCGCCGCCGCACGTCCCGCACGGATCCGTGGGGGCGCCTTCCCAAGGAACCGCGGCGAGGTCTTCCTCCGAGGCGCCACGGCAGACCGTGCACTCCACGTCCACCTCCGCCGAAGGGTCGGTGTAGGCGAACCGGTGGGCGCGGAGCCGGGTCGCCGTGCCCCTGCCGAACATGGAGACGGCGAGGTGGTCGAGGGTCTTCTTCAGGTCGACCATGGTGAGGCCCAGGTCGACGGCGAGGCCCTCGACCTGGTTGAACACCGGGCTGTGGGTGGCGTCGGCCGCGTCGGGACGGAAGGCGCGGCCCGTACAGACCATGCGGAGGGGAGGAGGCGTGCCGAGCATCGCCCGCACCTGCACCGGTGAGGTGTGCGGGCGCAGCACGAGACCCGACCTCCGGCCGGGGGCCGAGGGGTTCTCGACGTAGAAGGCACGCCCGGGAGCACGGGCGGGGTCGCGGTCGTCCATGTTGAGGGCGTCGAAGGCGAACCACTCGGCCTCGACCTCGGGCCCCTCGGCGACGCGGTAGCCGAGGTCGAGGAAGACATCGGTTATCTGCTCGGCCATGACGGTCACCGGATGCCGGGCCCCACGCGAGTCACGCGGCGCGCTCCCGGCGCGGCCGCTGGATGCGCTCCTCATCAACTGCTTCTGCCTTCTTCCTCTGTGGGACGCTTCCCGCGTTTCCCGAGGAGGTCGGCTCCGGAGACGGTCAGGCGAAAGCCGCCGGATCGCCTTGTGGGCGGGATGTGACGGGAAGCGAGCGGAAGCGCGGATCGCGGCGACCGGCCGACCTCATGCCTGAGACGCGAGGCCACCTGCTGGAGGGGGATCGGCGTGCGACGCCCGTTCGGGGACGTCGGCGGTCACACGTCACCCCGAGCCCTCGCTACGCTGCGCGCTGGTATGACTACCCAAAGTTATTGCTCGGTCAATGGTGAGTCAACATGCCGCCAGGTCGGTGGCGGGGGCGTGCCGGGGAGGCGATCAGGCCGTGCGAGGGGGAGATCGGCGGTGTACGTCCGCTTTTTCGGCGAGGATTTTCCGTCGGATTTTCCGGCCGGGGTTTCCGGATCAGGTTTCCGGCGGAGGTTTCCTGTGAGGGCGGCGGAGGTTTTCTGAGGTTTTCCATGGAGGCCGGCCGGGCCCGGGGCGGCCGGGCCCGGGGGCGGCGGGGCCGGAGCCGGTCGGGGCGCCCGGCCTTGGGGGCGGGGTGCCTCGATCGGCTCCGGTTCGTCGACCGGCCTGGATCTTGGGTGTCCGGATCGGGTCCGCTCCGTCACCGGCCCCGGTCCCGGTGTGTCCGGACCGGGGCCTGCGGGTCCGGGCGTTTCCGGGGCCGGTGTGCCCGGATCGGGGCCTGCGGGTCAGCCCGCCCGGGTCTGGGCGAGATAGCCGGCGAACTCCTCCAGGGAGATGAGGCCGTCACTGTCCTGGTCGATCCTGGCGACGGCCGCTGCGGCCGCCTCCGGGGTGATCGGCTCGCCGAGCACCTCCATGAGCCTCGTCAGCTCGGGGATCGAGATGAGGCCGTCACCGTCAACATCAACGATCTTAAAAGTCGTCGCGTAGTCGTCCGCCACGATTGCATCCGCCTTCGGCAGCAGGGAAATCAGACGCCAAGCACACTAGCGGGATTCGGGGCGCTTCCTCCGGCTGAAAGCGGAGGTTTCCAGCCGTCTCGGACCCGACCGGGTTTCCATCGGTCCTGGATGCCGACGGATTTTCAGCCGTCCCGGCCTCCGGTCAGGTTGCCGGATGCCCCTGGCCTCCGGTCGGGTGGCCGGATGCCCCCGGCCTCCGGTCGTCAGGTTGCCGGACGCCCCCGCCCCCGGTCAGGTTTCCGCACGCCACGGACCCTGCCAAGGCAGGGGCGCCGCCGATTCGATCGGCGGCGCCCCCTTCGGCCTCGTGTCCCCTGGCCTCGCCCCGCGTTCCGTCACGTCAACCAGCTGCCGACGTGGACGGCACGGCGAGGACCGGAGGACCGGCCGGACGGTTCAGGCTCGCGCACCGGCCATGGCCTGGCACGCCTCGGCGCACGTCCGGCACGCGGTGGCGCACTCCTTCATCATCGTGTCGCTGCCCATGGTCTGGCACGCCTCGGCGCACTTGTTCGCGGCCTTCGCACATATCGCGGCCATCTCCATCGCCATCGGCGACTGGCGCATCATCATGTCCGCGCACATGCGGGTCATGTCGGCGCAGTCCATGAGCGGGCCCATCATCGCCATGTCGGCGTGCTGGCCCCCCTGCGTAAGGCAGTAGGTCATGGTCTGCTCGCAATGGCTGTGGCTTTCCATGCACGCATCGATGCACTTCCGCATCTGAGGGCTCATCTTTACCGCGTGGCTCATGCTTTCTCCCCGTTTTCGTGACCGCGCCGCTTCAGCGGCCGAAGATCTCGCAACAGTGTTGTGCCCCTGTCGAATGCCGATGCCCACCGGGGAGTTCTGCCTTTAGTCGCGAATGGCAATAGTTTTATGCATAAATTCCCATATGATTTGTAGGATTAGTGGGGAAAAGGGGAGGTGGTCTGATCGCCGTGGTCAAACCACGGCGATCAGACCACCTCCAGGCCATCACCGTCGTCAGACCACCGCGCCCGAACCCTCGCGGGCCGGAGCCGGTCCCTTCCGCTTGGGCCGTGGCGGCGCGCCGGGCCTGCGCTTCTCCAGCTCGATCGCCAGCGGCCCCGCGACCAGCGCGGAGGAGAGCGTGCCGACGACGATCCCGATCAGCAGCGCCACCGCGAAGTCGGTCAGCGAGTCGCCGCCGAGCACCGCCAGCGCGGCCAGGATGAACAGCGCGCCCAGGCCGGTGTTGACCGTGCGGGGGACGGTCTGCAGGATCGCGGTGTTCGTCACCTCGGCGAACGAGGTTTTCGGTCGCGCTCCCCACAGTTCGCGGACCCGGTCGAAGACCACGACCTTGTCGTTGACCGAGTAGCCGATCACGGTGAGCATCGCGGCCAGGAACACCCCGTCCACCGGCTTGTCCAGCCACGCGAACGCGCCGACCACGATCGCCGCGTCGGCCACCAGGGCCAGCACCGCGGCCACCCCGAACGTCCAGCGGAACCGGAAGGCGAGATAGGCGAGCTGCGCGGCGAGCGCGACGCCCAGCGCGATCAGCGCGTTGCGGCGCAGCTCGTCGCCGAGGCTCGGCCCGACGAGCTCGTCACGCTCCTTGGTGACCTGCCCGCCCCCGCTCTCCAGCGCGCCCTCGATCCGCACGACGTCGGCGGGACTGATCTGACCGGTCCGTACGGAGATGTCCTCGCCGGAGGACTGCACCACCGCGTTGGGGAACCCGGCCCCGCTGACGAGTTCGCGGGCGGCGTCGGCGGTCATCGGGGTGCTCGTGGAGTACTCCACGAGCCTGCCCCCGGTGAACTCCACGCCGAAGTTGAGCCCCCGGACCGCCACCCCCGCCACGGACACGGCCACCAGTACGCAGGTGACCCAGAAGTACACCGCGCGGCGGCCCATCAGGTCCGGCCCGTGCGCGTTCAGCCAGGTGCGGACGCGGCCGATGTCGGACAGGCCGGTCAGCCTGGGCCGCGAGGACACGGCCTGGAGGCTCACCGCCCACTGGGCCAGGACGCGCGTGATGACCATCGCGGTGATCAGCGAGGCGATCACACCGATGCTCAGCGTGACGCCGAAACCGCGTACCGGCCCGGACGCCAGGAAGAACAGCAGCCCGGCGGCGAGCAGCGTGGTGATGTTGGAGTCGGCCACCGCGCTCCACGCGTTGCGGAAGCCCTTCTCCAGCGCGCCCCTGAACCCCGGCTCCGCCGCGTACTCCTCCCGCGCCCGTTCGAAGACCAGCACGTTGGCGTCGACCGCCATGCCGATCGCCAGTACGAAGCCCGCCAGTCCCGGCAGGGTGAGCGTGGCGCCGAGCCCGACCATCGCCGCGTACGAGATCAACGCGTAGCAGGTCAGGGCGACGGCGGCGATGAGGCCGACCAGCCGGTAGGTCACGATGATGAACAGCGCGGTGAGCGCGATGCCGATGACCGCAGCCTGGGCGCTGGCCGTGATCGCGGCGGCGCCGAGCGTCGGGCCGACGGTCCGCTGCTCGATGATCTCGACGGGCACCGGCAGCGAGCCGCCCTTGATCAGCAGGGCCAGGTCCGCGGCCTCCTCGGAGGTGAAGGTGCCGGTGATCTGGGTGGAGCCGCCGGGCAGGCCGACGCCGCAGGCCACGCTCTCGTTCACCTGGGGTGAGACGATCACCTTGGAGTCGAGCACGATGGCGATCCTGCGTTTGGGATCGCCCGCCTGGTTGCAGGCGGCCTGGCCGGTCAGCTTGGCCCACTCCGCGCGTCCCGCGTCGCGGAAGTCGACGGTGACGAACCAGCCGCTGCCCTGCTGGGCGTCGATCCCCGCCTCGGCGCCGCTGACGCCGTCACCGGTGAGGGCGGCCGGCCCGATGTGCAGCGGGGCGCCGCTCTCGTCGGGCAGGATCTGCTCGCCCTTCCCCGGCTTGGTCCCGGCCGCCGGGTCGGGGACGCCGAGGACGGAATGGAAGGTGAGCTGCGCGGTCTTGCCGATGACCTCGGCGGCCTTGGTCGGATCCTGCACGCCCGGCAGTTCCACGATGATGCGCCGCTCGCCCGAGCGGGCCAGCGGCGCGTCCGCCACGCCCAGGGCGTCGGCCCGGCGGCGGAGGACCTCAAGGGTGCGGTCGGTGGCCGCGGCGTCGGCCTTGACGGTCGGTGAGTCTCTGGTCTCCAGTACGAGCTGGGTGCCGCCGCGCAGGTCGAGACCGAGGCGCGGGGACATGGTCAGGGCGATGAACAGCGAGGTGGCGATGACGGCGAGTGCCGCCACCGCGCGTACCACCGGGGCACGCGACATGGAAGCCTCCACAGGCTGGGGAATTGTCCTCGGATATGCCGAAAAGGACCTTTCAGGCACGGCGAGCTTTCGGGCACGACGTCTTTCAGGCATGGGAAAGGCGTTTTCCGGGTACGGCGAAGGCCCGGAGTGACTCCGGGGTGGTTCAGCCGGTCGTGGAGGCGGGCGGTGCGCGCCCCGGCCTGACGAGCAGGGCCGCGAGCGGGCGGGTGTCGTCGTCGCGGACCGGGCGCGAGCCCGAGCCGACGGTGAGGGACAGGTGCCGGAGGTCCGCCGGCGGGGTCGCGAGCGGGTGGCCGCCCCCGCCCCCCAGGCCGATGCCGGTGGCGGAGAGGCCGGTGACGAAGGCGTTCCTGTGCCCGCCGTCGGAGACGGGGCGGGCCAGCCGCTGATGCTCACCGGAGGCCTGGGCGACGGTGGCGTGCCGCAGGAGGACGGCGGCGCCGCCCCCGCTCAACCCTCCGGAGACGAGCAGCGGCAGCAGCAGGGTGAGCAGCCAGCCGAAGGGCACACCGCGCCTCAGCTGTCGCATGATCTCCTCCTGGCCGTCCCGTCCACCGTAACGTGCCGGAGGCTTCGCGATCTCGCGGGCGCCGACCCAATGTCAGCGTTATCTCATAAACACACCAAGGGAGGGTAGTGCGGACGCATGCGACTCACCTATACAGCTGATCTGTGGTGGAAGAACGCCGTTGTCTACTGCCTGGACGTGGAGACCTACAAGGACGGGAACGGTGACGGCATCGGTGATTTCCGGGGCCTCACCCAGCAGATCGACCACCTGGACCGGCTCGGGGTGACCTGCATCTGGCTGATGCCGTTCTTTCCCAGCCCCAGCCGCGACGACGGCTACGACATCAGCGACTTCTACTCGGTCGACCCCCGCCTGGGCACCCTCGGCGACTTCGTGGAGTTCATGCGCACCGCCAGGGACCGGGGCATGCGGGTGATCGCCGACCTGGTGGTCAACCACACCTCCGACGAGCACCCCTGGTTCAAGGAGGCCCGCTCCAGCCGCGACTCTCCCAAGCGTGACTGGTACGTCTGGCAGGACGAGCCGGGACCCGTCGACCCCAAGGCGATCGTTTTCCCCGACAAGGAGGACAGCCTCTGGGAGCTGGACAAGAAGACCGGCCAGTACTACTACCACAGCTTCTACAAGTTCCAGCCGGACCTGAACACGGCGAACCCGCAGGTCCGCGACGAGATCGCGCGCATTCTCGGCTTCTGGATGGAGCTCGGCCTGTCCGGCTTCCGGGTGGACGCGGTGCCGTTCCTGATCGAGGGCATCGGCGGCGACCCGCACGAGTTCCTCGCCGACCTGCGCGCCTTCATGAACCGCCGCGACGGTACCTCGATCCTGCTGGGCGAGGTCAACCTGCCCTACCCGGACCTGATGAAGTTCTTCGGTGACGCCGGGAACGGCGACGAGGTCACCATGTGCTTCGACTTCATCGCCATGCAGCGGTTCCACCTGTCGATGGCCCGCCAGAACCCGGAGATCCTCGCCGACGCCCTGCGCGATCGTCCGGAGCCGCCCGACGACTCCCAGTGGGCGATGTTCGTCCGCAACCACGACGAGCTGACCCTGGACAAGCTCACCGAGTCGCAGAAGCACGAGGTCTTCGACGCCTTCGGCCCCGACAAGAACATGCAGGTGTACGACCGGGGCCTGCGCCGCCGCCTTCCCCCGATGCTCGGCGGCGACATGCGGCGCCTCAAGCTGGCCTACAGCGTGCTGTTCTCCATGCCGGGCACCCCGGTGCTCTTCTACGGCGAGGAGATCGGCCTCGGCGAGAACCTGAAGGCCGAGGGCCGGATGGCGGTCCGGGTCCCGATGCAGTGGTCGGCCAAGGGCGGCTTCTCGCCCAATCCGAAGACCAACGTCTCCTCACCCACCGGCAAGTTCGGCCCCCGCAACGTCAACGTCGAGGACCAGCGCCGCGACCCCGACTCGCTGCTCCGGTGGATCATGCTCCTGGTCGAGCGCTACCGGGAGTCGCCCGAGCTGGCCTGGGGCGCGTACGAGATCCTGGACGCCGGTGACGTGGCCGTGCTGGCCCACCGGGCCGACGCCGAGGGCGGCACCATGGTCGCCGTCCACAACTTCGCCGACCGCGAGGCGAAGGTGGATCTCGTGCTCGAAGGTCTCGGCGGCTGCGAGACGCTGGTCGACCTGCTGGTGGACGGCACCCTCGACCTGCCCTCCGACGGCCGGGTGAAGTTCACGCTGGAGCCGTACGGCACCCGCTGGCTCCGCGCCTCCGTCCCCGACGCGGCACCGGAGGAGACCTCGGCCAAGAGCGGATGACCCGACCCGGAGATCACCCCGGACCGCGTCCGGGGTGCCCGTCCGGCGTGCCCTCCCGTTCCCCCGGCCAGGCGAGCATCGCGAACTCCGTGATCCGTTCCAGATCCCGCCGGGTCGCGCCGTCGCGGGCCTGGGTGGACATGCCCTGGACCGTGGCCGCGTAGAACAGGGCGAGGGCTCCGGCGTCGGTGCCCTCGGGGAGCAGGCCCGCCGCCACGTCCGAGGCGATGTGCGCCGCGATCGCGGCCTTGGCGGCCTCCCTGATCCCGCGCATCGCCTCCCGCACGTCGGCCGACTCCGGGCCGCCGTTGACCGCCGCACTGAAGATCAGGCAGCCCGGCGGGTGCCCGGGGTCGGTGTAGTTGACCGCCGCCTCGCGCAGCATCCTGGCGATCGCCGCCCGCGCGGTCGGCTCCTCGGCCAGCGCCCGCGCGGAGAAGTCCTGCTTCCTGTAGCGCTCGACGACCTCCTCGAACAGGTGCCGCTTGTCGCCGAAGGCGGCGTACAGGCTGGGCGGGCGGATGCCCATGGCGGCGGTGAGGGAGGCGATGGAGGTGGCCTCGTAGCCGTGCCGCCAGAACTCCAGCAGCGCTATCTCCAGCACGGTGTCGCGGTCGAAGGCTCGCTTCCTGCTCACCGGACCATTGTATAGCGATCGCTAAAAAATCCTGCTACGGTTCGATTTTGTAGTGATCGCTATAAAATATTGGAGGCGATGTGAGAACCGCGCTGGTGACGGGTGCGAGCAGAGGGATCGGCAGGGCGATCGCCCTGCGGCTCGGGCGCGAGGAGGTCCGGGTGGCCGTCCACTACGCCAGGGACGAGGCGGCGGCCGGGGAGGTCGTCACGGCGATCACCGAGGCCGGGGGAGAGGCGTTCCCCGTCCGGGCGGAACTCGGTGTGGAGGGGGACGTGGAGACGCTCTTCACCGCCCTGGAGAAGGAGGTGGACGGGCTCGACATCCTCGTCAACAACGCGGGGATCATCGTCCCCGGCGGCATCTCGGAGGTCACGCCGGAGGCCTACGACAGGATGTTCGCCGTCAACGTCAGGGCGCCGTTCTTCATCATCCAGCGGGCGCTGCCGCTCCTGCGCGACGGCGGGCGCGTCGTCACCATCGGCTCCGGCGTGACCAGGATCGCCTTCCCCCAGAGTCCCGCCTACGCCGCGACCAAGGGGGCGATGGAGGTGCTGAACCGGACGCTGGCCAAGGAACTCGGTCCGCGCGGGATCACGGTGAACTCGGTCTCGCCGGGCGTCACCGACACCGACATGAACGCGGGCTGGCTGCGCGGCGACCCGGAGGCCCGGGCGTACGCGGCCGGGCAGTCCGCCCTCGCCAGGGTCGGTGCCCCGGAGGACGTCGCCGACGTCGTCGCCTTCGTGGTCTCCGACGACGCCCGCTGGGTCACCGGAACCACCCTCGACGCCACCGGCGGCTCCGGACTCTGAGCCCTCTCCGGCATTCCCGGCCCGCCGCGCCGTCGACTTTCCCTCGACATGGTCCCGTATCGGTGAACCGCCAGGACGAAGCGTGTTGGATGTTCATCACAGCGATCAGTTCGCGGACGAGGAGGTGGCCGAGGTCACGCCCGCGTACCGGCCGATCGTCGAGACCTGGTTCTCGCTCGTCTGACGTCCAGCACCGCCAAGATCGGAGAGAACGCAGTGACAGCCACAGTCGCGGCGCAGCCGCAGACCTCGGAGTCGTTCCTGGCCGGGCCGCTGCCCGCGTACGTCTACGACCTGGTCGAACTCGGCGCCCACGTCAGGGACGTCCGCGCCGCGCTGGGGGACGTCGAGCTGTACTACGCCGTGAAGGCCAACCCCGACCCGGAGCTGATGCGGACGATCGCCCCGTACGTGGACGGCTTCGAGGTCTCCTCGGGAGGCGAGCTCGCGCACGTGCGGGAGCACTTCCCGGGGACGCCGGTCGCGCTGGGCGGGCCGGGCAAGACGGACGCCGAGCTGTTCGGCGACGTGACCCGCCTGCACGTCGAGAGCCCCGGCGAGCTGCGCCGCCTGCTCGCGTCCGGCCACCCGGCGGACGTGTTGCTGCGGGTCAACCTGGACATCCCGATCGAGGGGGCCTCGCTGGCGATGGGCGGCGGAGCCACGCCGTTCGGGATGGACCCGGCGGGGATCGCCGAATGCGTCGCCCTGCTGGAGCCCCAGAGTGCCGTACGGCTGCACGGGATCCACGCCCACCTGGCCAGCGGGCTCGACGCGCCCCGGATGCTGGAGCTGGCGGCGGCCGTCCTGGACTACGCGCGGACGCTGGGGATGAGCGAGATCAACCTCGGCGGCGGCATGGCCGTCTCCTACGCCGATCCCGGCGACCGGTTCGACTGGACGGCCTACGGCAGGGGCCTGGCCGGGCTACGCCGTCCCGGCGAGACGCTCCGCGTCGAACCGGGACGCTCGCTGACCGTCTACTGCGGGAGGTACGTGACGCGCGTCATCGACGTCAAACGCGTCCACGGCGAGCTGTTCGCGGTGGTGGCGGGCGGGACCCACCACATCCGCACCCCCGCCACCAAGGGGCACGACCAGCCCCTGATCATGACGGAGGCCGGTGAGCCGATCACGATCGTCGGCCAGCTCTGCACCCCCAAGGACGTCCTGGCCCGCCGGGTCCCCATCGCTCTCAAGCCCGGCGACCTGGTGGAGTTCACGATGGCGGGCGCCTACGCCTGGAACATCTCCCACCACGACTTCCTGATGCACCCGAAACCGAGCTTCCACTATCTGAGCCGATAGGAACCGGCGGGCCCGGGGCCGGAGAAAGACCCCGGCCCCGGGTAGGAGAACGCCTTCCGATACGCATATGCTGCGCATCGTCGTTTTCATGTGTCAGGCAGTGCCCATCCAGAGGGAGAAGCTCACCGTGTACAAGGAGTTCGCGATCGAGGCCGTGGTCTGGATCATCCCCGTCGCCGTGCTGCTCGGGCTCGCTTTCATGATCACTGCCTGACCTGGATCAGCGCTCGGCCAGGACGATCACCGAGTCGCCGGGGCCGAGGCGCAGCGGTCGCGACTTGTCCGGATTGAGGACGACGCCGAAGTGAGGCGCCTCGTTCACGCGGTCCGCCAGGCGGTAGCCGATCGCGGTCTCGCCGCGGCGCCGGGCCGACTCGATCACCGAGGCGAAGTCGACCGGCGCCCCCGGGCGGACGTACCGCTCCGCGGGGCGAGGGTAGATCTCCGACCCCCGCGAGTCGAAGAGCTGGCCGAACAGCTCGGCCAGGTGCCGGTTCTCGGCGATCTGGGCCAGCAGCAGGCCGATCACCGTGTCGCTGATCACGATGTCGTCGGCCTTGGTGACCTCGGCCAGGCTCCGGTTGTTCTCGTCGTGCATCTCGCTGACGATGGAGTATCGCTCGCCGAGTGAGGACTGCATGTCGCGCAGCTGGAGCAGGATCATGAGGGTGCGCGTGTCGGCGTGGCCGGGGCTGTAGCGGTCGTCGGAGAGCACGATCACGTGCTGGTAGACGCCCAGGCCGAGCGACTCCAGCGCGTAGCGGTCGGAGGTGTCGCACTCCTTGACATTGACCGTGAGGTTGGACAGCCGCTCGAAGTCGGCCGTCGCGTCGGGGTGGTCGGAGGCGATGTCCAGGACCGAGCCCGGCGCGACGTAGGCGTTGAGATAGCGGATGATCTGGCGGCCCCGGCCGTTCCAGTTGAGGACCAGGGTGCGCTCGGGACCCGGCCTGGTGTGCTCGACCGAGACGATCGACTCCTCACGGGCCGAGGGCATGCCGGCGGACAGGTGGATCATCGAGTCGTCGTGGGCGATCACGATGATCTCGTCCGAGGCGGAGATCACGGTGCTCATGGGCGGGTTCAGCATGACTGCGTCGGCCCGGCGCAGCCCGATCACCGTGGCGGTCTGGTACGCCGGGAGCACCTCGCCGTACGTCATGCCGGTGAAGTCGGGGTCGGAGCGCAGATAGATCTCCCCGTCGCTGAAGTTGAGCAGGTCCATGCAGACCACGGACATGCCCGACTGCCGCGACGACTGCACGATGAGCCGGGAGGCGGTGTCGTCGGAGTCGACGAGGTGGACGTCGGGACCGCCCGCGAGACGCGCGGCGGCCATGTTGGAGCTCTCGGCGATGGCGGCCACCACCGGCGGGTGACCGCCGGGCCGTTTGGCCAGGGCGAGCAGCGTCTTGATGACGTGCGCGTCGGGGTCCTCACCCTGCGGGGAGAGGACGACCACCGAGCGGGCCCCGGCCAGGTTCATCAGGTCGAGGTCGGTCGGCTCCGCGGGCCGTCCGGTCCGGCAGACCAGCCTGGTCCTGCCGGTGTCGCCCGCGAACTGCCGGATCTCGTCCTCCATGGCGAGCTTGTCCTTGTCGGCGAGGATCGCGATGACCGACCTGCGGCCGCTCGCGTGCGCCTGGACCAGCTCGCTGACGATCGTGAAGACCTGCTCCGACCAGCCCAGGACCACGATGTGGCCGGTCTCGATGATCCGGGACCTGCCCTTGCGCAGCTCCTCGAACCTGCTCTTGAGATCGTTGGAGAGGACGCCGACCAGGGCGCTGACGATGAAGATCCCGCCCAGTGACGCGGCGAACATCAGGGCGATGAACGGCGCGCTGCCGGTGTCGCTGGCCACCTTCCCCGGGCTCAGCGCGCGCATCAGCGTCATCCACAGCATGCCGGGCGCACCGTTGTGCTTCGCGGCCTCGTCGGGAGTCAGCCACAGGCCGAGCGCCGTGACCAGCAAGATCAGGCCGAGGGATATGAGGGCGAGCCACCCGATCAGCGCGGTCGTCCCCCGGGACATGGTGTTGTCGAACCAGTAACGCAGGCGTTCTCGGAACGTCGCCCCTGGCATAGAATTCCTCCCCCGTCGGTAAAGCACAGTCGACGATTGTACAAAAATTACAGGTCATCGCGGGGGCGGTCGGCCGGGCGGCCCGCGTGACCGGCGGGCGGACAATCACGAAAAAACGGTTATTTCCGGACATGTTTGACCAAAAGTCGTCATCCTGGTCAGCGTCGGTGGCGGCCATTTCTTTTGGTGAAATCCGGCACCGACACCGGCGGGAGTGAGTCCGGTCCTTTTTCGGAGATTCCGGCGCCGGGGAGAGGGTGCTCGGTCCTTTTCGCCGGCTCCCGGGCCGGTGGGTCCGGAGCGGGTGAGGGGGCGTTCGGCCGCGGCCCGTCCCGAGGTGTCGTCGGGCCCCCGGGGCCGGTCGGATGGTCGCCCTGGCGCCGCTTCACGGGCCGGGAACGGGCGGGGTGCGGTCAGGACGGGGCGGGGGCGGGGCGCGGCTGGGACGGGGCGGGAACGGGAACGGGCGAGGTGCGGCCAGGGCGGGGTGGGGCGGGAGCGGGGCCGGGGTGAGGGGCGGGGTCAGGGGAGTTTGGTCCAGGGGCCCGGGGCGTGGTCGTCCTTCGGGATCCACAGCGCGGGCTGAAGCTCGCGGAGCCGCGGGGCGCAGCCGTCGTTCCAGGGGAAGCGGCTCGCGGCGTCCGGCCAGACGACCTCCATGAAGGGCAGCGGGGGCCGCTGGTAGAAGTGCAGCGCCGTGCCGAACAGCGACCGGTACCAGCTCGTGTCCACCGTTTTCACGACGACCGGATAGTTCCTGATCACGTCGTCCCGCTCCCGGTCCTCAACCAGGTGACGCCCGGCGGCGATCTCGTCGGCCAGGGTGTCGAGGCAGTTGCCCATCACGTCCACGTGAAGACCGAACATGGCCACCTCGGGGGAGCGGAGCGTGTGCCACAGCCCGACGGTGAACGCCCAGCCCGGCCCGTACTCGTCCCCCGGGACCATGACGACCGCCCACCCGCGGTCCCGGACGCTCCGCATCGTCCGGAGGCCGGCCTCGTCGAGTTCCACCTCCTGCTCGACGCACAGCAAACAGTTGCACAGGCTCTGGTGGGACATGTGCCTGATCGTAGTGCTTTGTGGTCGTTCATACCTACAAGTCCGACCACACCTGCCTCACTCCGCACCGGGGGTATTTGTGCGTGAGGGTTGACAGCCGTTATCGCCGATGTAACTATCGCAAAAATCTTACAAATATCTGAAAATAGATTCGAGTAACTCGAATGAAGAGCGGTAGGAAATCATCAAGCGTCGACAAGGCATTTGAGTTGATCAGTGCCGTTTCCGGGAGCGGTCAGTCCGGAATGACCCTGGGCGAACTCGCGGCGCACACCGGCGTCGCCCTCAGCACCGCCCATCGCTATGCCATCTCGCTGCTGGAACTGGGTGTCCTGGAGCGGGACGCCACCGGTGCCTTCCGGCTCGGCGTCACCCTCATCACCCTGGCCGGGCGCTATCTGGAGGAGGACGGGCTCCGCGCCGCGGCCCAGCCGTACCTGGCCGAACTGGTCGAGATCAGCGGTGAGACCGTTCACCTCGGGGTCCCGGTGGGCCACCACATCGTCTACGTCGACAAGGTGGAGAGCGCCAAGTCGGTGCGCCTGGTCTCGCGGATCGGCAGCCGCGTGCCGCTGCACTGCACCGCGATGGGCAAGGCGGTCCTCGCCTTCCTGGACGAGCCGCGCCGCGCCGAGATCCTGGCCGCGCAGACGGAGCCCCGCACCCCCAGAAGCCTCAGCGGCGACGCGCTGCTCGCCGAGCTCGACACCGTACGCGACCAGGGCTTCGCGATCGACGACGAGGAGAACGAGGAGGGGGTGCGCTGCATCGGCCTGCCGATCATGAACGCCTCGGCCCGCCCGGTGGGGGCGTTCAGCGTGTCCGCGCCGGCCGGACGGTTCAGCCTCGGCGACTGCCACCGCCTGGCGCCGGTCGCGCTCGGGATGGCCGCGGACATCGGCCGCCGCATCGGCTACGCCGCCCCCAGAACCCGCAAACCCGCCTGATCTTCCCCTTTCCAAAGGGTCGTGAAGCTCGTAACGCAAGGCTTGCATGGAAGGAAGTGCAACGAATGTCCGCTCTCACCTCGCCGGACGCCTCCGTCATCACCGTCAGAAACCCCGGCACCGGCGAGCGGCTCGGGGAGGTGGAGGCGGCGAGCGCGGAGCGGGTGGCCGCGGTGGTCGAGGCCGCGCTGGAGGGCCAGCGGGCGATGGCCGCCATGCCCGCCCACGAGCGCGCGGACCTCCTGCGCCGGGTGGCCGACCTGATCGAGGCCGAGCGCGACAGCCTCGCCACGCTGCTCGCCGCCGAGAACGGCAAGCCCGTGCAGCAGACCCGGGGCGAGGTCGACGCCGCGATCCGGATCTTCCGCGGGTACGCGGGCGAGGCCACCAGGCTCTTCGGCCGCCAGATCCCGCTCGACGCCGTGCCCGGCCTGGAGCGGCACCTCGCGGTGACGATGCGCGAGCCCCTCGGCGTCGTCGCTGCGCTGGTCCCGTTCAACTACCCGGTCGAGCTGTACGCGCACAAGGCCGCCGCGGCCCTCGCCGCGGGCAACGCCGTCGTCGTCCAGCCGCCCGCCCGCTGCCCGCTGGCCCTGGTCAGGGTGGCCGAGCTCGTCGAGCGGGCCGGCGCGCCCGCCCACGCCCACCAGCTGGTCGCCGGAGGCGTCCAGGTGTCCCAGGCACTGGCGCAGCTCCCCGGGATCGCGGCGGTGACCCTCACCGGCAGCACCGCGGCGGGCCGCGAGATCGCCCGCCTCGGGGCCGCGACCCTGAAGAAGGTCTTCCTGGAACTCGGCGGGAACGACGCGCTCATCGTCTGCGACGACGCCGACGCAGAGGAGGCCGCCCGCGCCGTCGTACTCGGCCGCCTGGCCAGGGGAAACGGGCAGATCTGCTGCGCGGTCAAGCGCGTCTACGTCCAGGACGGCATCCACGACGCCTTCGTCGAGTCGCTGCTCGGCCAGACGGCCAAGCTGTCCGTCGGCGACCAGCTGCTTGAGGAGACCGACGTCGGCCCCCTCATCGCCGAGGAGGCCGCCGAGCGGGTCGAGGCCGCCGTCGGCAGGCTCGTCGGGGACGGCGCCAGGCTCGCAGCCGGGGGCGGCAGGCGCGGCGCGTTCGTCGACCCGGTCGTGCTGGTCGACGTGCCCGCCACCAGTCCCACCCTCGCCGAGGAGATCTTCGGCCCGGTGGCGCCCGTCGCCCGCTTCTCCGACCCCCTCGACGCGGTGCGGATGGCCAACGAGTCCCCGTACGGCCTGCACGCCGCGGTCTTCACCCGGGACGTCTCGCGGGCGTTCGCCATCGCGCGGCGCCTCGACGTCGGCGGGGTCGTCATCAACGGCTCGACCGCGCTGCGCGCCGAGAACCTGCCGTTCGGCGGTACCAAGGACACCGGGGGCTACCGCGAGGGCCTGCACGAGACGGTCCTCGACTTCACCCGGCAGAAGACGGTCGTCGTCATGGAGGCGTTCGGATGAGCCTGGAGCTCCGGGGCGTCCGCAAGGACTACGGCGGCGTCGAGGTGCTGCACGGGGTGGACCTCGTGGGCCACCCCGGCGAGGTCCTCGCCGTGGTCGGCGCGAACGGAGCCGGCAAGTCGACCCTGATCAGGATTCTCGCCGGAGCCCAGCCCATGAGCGCGGGCGAGATGTGGATGGACGGCGAGCGGGTCGAGCTGCGCTCGCCGCACGACGCGCACGCCCGGGGCATCCGTACCGTCTACCAGGAGCTGACCCTGGTACCCCAGCTGTCGGTCACCGAGAACCTGCTGATGGGGCACTTCCCCAAAAGGCGCGGCGGGCTCATCGACTGGGCGGCGGCGCACGCGCGCGCCGGGGAGCTGCTGGAGAGCATCGGCTTCGGCGCGATCGACCCGCGCACCGTCGCGGGCCGCCTGACGGTGGCCAGGCAGCAGATGGTGGAGATCGCCAAGGCGCTGGTGGACGAGCCGCGCGTGCTGGTGCTCGACGAGCCCTCGGCGGTGCTGGCCGGAAGCGACCTTGAGTCGCTGTTCGCGCTGATCAGACGGTTGCAGGAACGCGGTGTGCTGGTCGTCTACGTCTCCCACCGGCTCGCGGAGGTCCTGGAACTGGCCACCTCGATCGTGGTGATCAAGGACGGCAGGATCGTCGAGACGACCGAACCCGCCCGTACGGACGAGAACGAGCTGATCCGCCTCATGGCGGGCCGCCGCCTCGAACAGATCTACCCCGACCGCCGCGCGGGGCACGGCGAGGTGCGGCTCAGCGTCTCCGGGCTCACTCGCGGGGGTGAGTTCGAGGACGTCTCGTTCTCCGTGCGCTCGGGGGAGATCGTCGGACTGTTCGGCCTGGTCGGCTCCGGCCGCAGCGAGCTGGCCCGGTGCGTCTTCGGCGCCGAGCCCGCGTCCGCGGGCCAGGTGCGCGTCGGACCCGGCGCCGAATCCCCGTCCCTGTCCCTGTCTCCGTCCCCGTCCTCGGCCTCGTCCCCATCTTCACGCTCGTCCTCGTCCGGGGGCCGGACGCGTGCCGGGTCGGGCGCGGGTTCGGGTTCGGGGACGGGCGCCGAGCCTGCGGGCCGGGCACGCGGCCGGTCCGGGGCCGTCGGCTTCCGTACGCCGGCCGAGGCCATCGCGGCCGGGCTCGCCCTCGTCACCGAGGACCGCAAGCGCACCGGCCTGGTGCTCGGCATGAGCGTGCTCGACAACATCACGCTCACGACCCTGTACTCGGCCACCCGGGGCCCGCTGATCGACATGGGCCGCAGGCGCGGGAACGTCGCCGAGATGATCGACCGGCTGGGCATCCAGCCCTCGGGCTGCGCCTCGATGCCGGTGGTCAACCTCAGCGGCGGCAACCAGCAGAAGGCCGTACTCGCCAAGTGGCTGCTGGCCGAGCCGCGCGTGCTCATCCTCGACGAGCCGACCCGCGGTGTGGACATGGCGGCCAGGGTCGACATCTACCGCATGATCGACGACCTCGCCCGGCAGGGCCTCGCCGTCCTGCTCATCTCCTCGGACCTGACGGAGGTGCTCGGCGCCACCGACCGGGTGCTCGTGATGAACCAGGGGCGCATCACCGGCGATCTGCGCTCGGACCAGACCACGGAGGACGAGATCCTCGCCCACTCGATCGGGCGGACCGCATGACCCGCCCAGCCCGGAGGGACAGAATGACCCGGCCAGCCCGGAGTGACCGTATGACCTGGCGGGCCCGGAAAGATGGGACGACCCGGCCGGCCCGGAGTGACCGTATGACCTGGCCGGCCCGGAGAGAAGGGACGACCCGGCCGGCCCCGAGAGCCCGGACGACCCGGCGGCCCGCCGAGTCCGGGGACGTCGCGTGACCGGGCAACCGGCGGGGTCCGCGCGGGCCTCCACCGATCCGGCCCCCGCCGCCCAGGGCCCCAAAGGCTCCTCTCCCGCCCGGGTGCCCGCAGGTCCGGCGGCCTCGATCCCCGGGAGGTTCCCCCGGCTGGTCCTGGCCGGCCGGGACGTCACCGCGCAGGCCGCGTTCGTCACGCTCATCGTGGCGCTCGTCGCGGTGGCGGCGCTCACCTCCGACACGTTCCTGACCCCGACCAACCTCACCAACCTGCTCAAGCAGATGGTCACCACCGGCCTGCTGGCGTACGGCATGCTCGTGGTGATCCTCACCGGAGGCATCGACCTGTCGGTCGGGTCGGTGGTGGCCTTCTCCGGCATCATCACCGCCGGTCTCGTCTCCAGCCTTCCCATCCCGATGGCGACGGTCGTGGGCATCGCCTGCGGGATCGGGTTCGGGCTGGTCAACGGCATGCTGGTCGCCCGGTTCGGGCTGGCGCCCTTCGTGGTGACCCTGGCGGCGCTGACCACCATCAGGGGCCTGGCGTTCGTCTACTCCGAGGTGCCGATCACCCCCGAGGACCCGGCGTTCCTCACGCTCGGCTCGGCGATGCTCGGCCCCGTCCCGCTGAGCACCGTGATCATGCTGGCCGTCTTCCTCGCGGGCGGCCTGTTCCTGACCCGTTTCCCCGCCGGTCGCTCCATCGTCGCGATCGGCGGCAACGCCGAGGCCGTACGGCTCGCGGGCATCAACGTGCGCAGGCACGTGATCCTCGCCTACACCATCAGCGGCGCGTGCGCCGGGCTGGCCGGCGTCATCCTGGCCAGCCGGGTGGGCATCGCCCAGCCGAGCGTCGGGGTTGCCTTCGAGCTCGACGCGATCGCCGCGTGCGTGATCGGCGGGGCGAGCCTGGCGGGCGGGCGCGGGTCCGCGAAGGCCACCTTCGGCGGCGTCCTGGTCCTCGTACTGATCAACAACCTCCTCAACCTGTACGGCGTGCAGAGCTTCTGGCAGCAGGTGCTCAAGGGACTGATCATCATCGCCGTCATCCTCGTCCAGCGCGCCAACCAGGTGCGCACCTGACGTACCGGCTCCACAACACCCCCCGAGGTATACCGAAATGAACGCGAAAAAATTCAGCAGCCTGCTGGTCACCGGCCTTCTCGCTCTCAGCCTGGCCTCATGCTCCTCCAGTGAGGGCCAGCCCTCCACCGCCGCCGCCTCCGGTGACGGCTCCTACACGATCGGCGTCGCCAACTTCATGCTGAGCGGCCCCTACTTCAGCGGCATGGACAAGGCGATCGCCGCCCAGGCCAAGAAGAAGGGCAAGATCGAGGTCATCAGCACCGACGCCAACGGCGACGCGGCCAAGCTCGCCTCCAACGTCGAGGACCTGCTGAGCAAGAACGTCGACGCCATCATCATCTCCGGCGGCCCGCTGGAGTCGGCGCCCGCGGCGCTCAACGCGGCCAAGACGGCGAACAAGCCCGTGGTCCTGGTGGACCGCAAGTTCCAGAGCGGCGAGTACACCAGCTGGATCGGCCCGGACAACAAGGCGATCGGCGTGCAGAACGGCCAGTTCCTCGCCGAGAAGCTGCCCAAGGGCGGCAAGGTGGCGATCATCAAGGGCGGCCCCGCCGACAACAGCATCGGCCTGGCCCGTACCGAGGGCGTGAAGTCGGTGCTCGGCAGCACCGCGGGCATCACGCTCGTCGAGGCCCCCGACTTCGGCAACTGGGGGTCCGACGGCGGCCTGACCGTGATGGAGAGCCTGCTGGCGACCAACCCCGACCTCGTCGCGGTGTTCTGCGAGAACGACGCGATGTGCCTGGGCGCGCAGCGCGCCATCGCGGACGCGGGCAAGTCCAAGCAGATCGTCATCGCGGGCGTCGACGGCCAGGCCGAGGCGCTCAAGGCGATCCTCGACGGCACCAACTACCTGGTGACCGGCCTGAACGACGCGGACATCATCGGCGCCATGGGCCTGGACCGGGCGGTCGAGATCCTGGGCGGTGCCAAGGTCGAGAAGGACACCGTGGTGCCCTCCCCGAGGGTCACCAAGGAGAACGCGGCCGAGTACTTCGACCCCAACGGCGGCTTCTGACCCTTTCTGATCCGCGGCCGTTCGGGGGAACGGCTGCGCGACCGTTCGGGGGAACGGCCCGTGGAGCACGGCCGGTTTTGAACGGCGGACGGGTGGCGGTCGGCGACGCCACCCGTGATCGCCCGGCATCGGAACGGAGGTGCACACCCGCGAGGACGCGGGTCGCGTTCAGGCACGAGCAACGCCTTACTCGTCGAGTGAAGGGCACTCAAGCATGCGAAGAAACGTCAGAGGGGCCGCGCGCAAGGCGGCCCTCGCCACGGTCACCACGACCG
This sequence comes from Streptosporangium sp. G11, assembly GCF_051192615.1. NCBI lineage: Bacteria > Bacillati > Actinomycetota > Actinomycetes > Streptosporangiales > Streptosporangiaceae > Streptosporangium > Streptosporangium sp. G11. The sequence continues at coordinate 41,066 of NZ_JBPJUQ010000014.1, read as the reverse complement.
TCGTGGCACTCACCTCGTTCGGGGTCAGCACCCCCGCGACAGGTGACAGCGCCACGCCGGCCGGCGCCCGTACCCCCAGCCCGAGCAGTTCGAGCAGCCCGAGTACGCCTGGTAAGCCGGGCACGTCGGGCACACCGAGTACGCCGAGCGCGCAGGCCGAAGACGGCAAGGCGGGCGCGAAGGCCAAGGCGAGCGCCGCCGCCTGGACCCTGCTGCACTCCGAGAACTTCTCGGCCCCCCTCAACCCGGGTAACGCGCCGTGGGTCAGGGAGAACTACACCACCCCGTTCGACACGATCATGGACGACGCGGGCCAGTGGTACCGCAACGACTACGGGCCGGCCTGGACCACCGCGTTCAACTCCTTCGCCACCTACCGCAAGGAGTTTCCGGTCGGCCAGGGCGGCTGGCTGACGGCTTCGCTCTCCGCCCGAGACTGGAACAAGGACGGCGTCATCGAGTCGCCGCCGTCGATCACCAACGCGTCGGTGGGCGGCGGGCCCGCGGCGATGCTGAACGTGCCCGACCACACCGGCGGAGCGATCTTCCGGCCCACCGGCAAGCTGCCCGACGAGTATCGCGTCGAGTACAAGCTCAAGACCATCGACTTCGGCGGCAAGCGGAACGGCTCGATCGAGTACAACGGCAAGGTCAACGGCTACAGCACCCAGGGATGCAAGACGCAGCACCCCTGGGGCGAGGGCTCCCGGAGCCCCGGCTGGAGCGGTAACGCCGCCGCGCCCTACTGCGAGTGGCAGGACGTGCGGTCCGGCCCGTACGGCTACAACGGCTTCCACTTCATGTCGATCGTGGACTTCGCCAACCCCGCCCCGAGGAACAACCACTTCTGGCACTACCGCCGCAAGGTGCTGATGGACTCCTTCTCCCAGCACCCCGACCGGGTCGGCAGCGGCACCGGCGGCCGGGTCTGCGACTCCAACACCAACCAGTACTACAACTACCGCGACGGCAACTTCAACACGGTCAACATGTGGATCAGCGGCCTGCCCAACTGGACGCCGGGACCCGGCGGCCTCGCGGGCAACTCCCAGTGGTTCATGACGAGCTGCTCCGGCGGCGTGGCCGAGCAGCAGCTGTCGTCGGCGGCCGAGCTCCAGCCCGAGCTGATGCCCAACCAGTCCTACACCTTCGCCATCGAGCGCGACGCCACCGGCTACGTCCTTGAGGCCAGCGGCAACTTCGCCCGTGTCGGGCAGAAGACGATCCGCTTCCACCGCCCCTTCATCGTCAACAACGCGCCGATCTGGCACTACAACGTCAAACCCGGCGAGTACGACGGCCGCTACAACGCCACCCTCGTCCAGAACGACGTGAACGGCAGCGCGTCCTGGCCGAACCAGTGGCCGGCCGGCTCCCAGTATCCCGACTACTTCGTGATCGGCGACCTCTACACCAACGTCTACGAGGGCAGCGCGAGCCTGACGGACATCCGCCTCTACGTCCCCGAGACGACGCAGCCGGTCACCAACCTCGCGCTGAACAAGCCGGCCACCGCCAGCAACCAGTGCGCGGCCAGCGAGGCCCCCGCCAAGGCCGTCAACGGCAGCTGGACGGGCGGCAACTCCGACAAGTGGTGCGCGCTGGGCGCCAACAAGTGGCTCCAGGTCGACCTGCAGTCGAACACGCAGGTGGGGCGCTTCGTGGTGCGCCACTCCGGCGCGGGCGGTGAGAAGACGAGCTGGAACACCCGCGACTTCGACCTCCAGGTCAGTACCAACGGCACCACCTGGACGAACGTCGTGAGCGCCCGGGGCAACACCGCCAACGTCACCACCCACACCATCACACCCGTCACCGCCCGGTACGTCCGGCTCAACGTGCTGGCCCCGACCAGCGACAGCGATACCGCGGCCCGCATCTTCGAACTGGAGGCCTATTCCAGCTGACGCCTCTCCCAGCCGGTCCAGAACGTCTGTTCAGAGCGTCTGCCCAGGGCGTCTGCCCAGGGCGCCTGCTTAGGGCGTCTGTTCAGAATGTCTGCTTAGGGCGTTTGTTCAGGACGTCCGTCCAGCCGAACCGGCACGCGCCGCGGCGGGAATCCCCGCCGCGGCGCCGTGTCCGTCAGACAAGTGGCGCCCATCGGGCGATGCGGTGTTCGTCAAGCGATGTGGTGTCCTGTCCGTCGGTTGATGCGGTGTCTGTCAGGCGATGTGGTATCCGTCGGGCGACGCCGTGTCAGCCGGGCGTGAGTTCCCGCCCGGCCGCCGGGGCGTTCGCGCCGGATGAGAGGTCCGAATCCGGCCGGAATTGCCGGTCTGAATCTCGCCAGCCCGGGGCCGCGCACCCGCCATAGCTTTGCTCACGTGAAGGGCCCCTCCCGCCGTGCGGGGCCCGACGACGAAAGGGCAATCCATGGACCTGCAGCTTTCCGGCCGTGTCGCGGTCGTCACCGGCGCCTCCAAGGGGATCGGCCTGGCCGTCACCCGTACCCTCCTCGACGAGGGGGCCCGCGTCGTGGCCGCCTCACGCAAGAGCACCCCGGAGCTGGAGGCGCTCGGTGGCGCCGACCTGCTCCACGTACCGGCAGACCTGACCGACCCCGAGGCGCCCGGCCAGGTCGTGGCGCGGGCCGTGGAGGTGTTCGGCGGGCTGGACATCCTGGTGAACAACGCCGGTGGCCCGCCGCCCGGTGTGGCCCTGCCGCGCTTCTCGTTCCTGGCCCCCACCGACGACGACTGGCGGGCGATGTTCGAGTTCAACCTGTTCTCGGTCGTACGGGCCGTCCGTGCCGCCGTTCCGGTGATGCTCCAGCGGGGCGGGGGCTCGATCGTCAACGTGTCCTCGACCAGTGCCCGGCTGCCTGGCCCGGTGAACGTCGACTACAGCGCCGCCAAGGCGGGTCTGAACAACCTGACCAAGGCGCTGTCGGAGGAGTTCGCCCCGCAGGGCATCCGGGTGAACACCGTGTCACCGGGACCGGTGCGGACGCCGTGGTGGACCGAGGAGGGCGGTGCGGCCGACATCATCGCCGCGCAGGCGGGAACCGACCGTGACAGTGTGCTGGACGGTGTCGCGGCGGAGATGATGAGGCTGACCACCGGCCGCCTCGCCGAGCCGCAGGAGGTCGCGGATGTGATCGCCCTGCTCGTCTCGCCGCGCTCGGCGAGCACCACCGGCGCGGACTTCGCCGTCGACGCCGGGCTCCTCAAGGAGATCTGACACACCCGGCTCCGGCGAGGATCGGCTCTCCCGAGGTCATCCGATATCCAGGGGCAGCCGGTTTTGTCGTAGGGGAATGCGAGACTCGCACCACCGCGTCGCGCCGTCCCCGCGACCCCGGGTCCCCGCGGCGCGGTGTTCCCGTGACGCGAGGTTCCCCGTGACGACGGGCGACCGGCTCCCCGTTCCGCAAGGAGGCACCATGACGACCCGCGACCAGGGCGACGTCCCGGCCGATGCTCCCGGCGACATTCCCACCAACATCGGCCGCCCCGCGCGCGGGGCCCTGGCCGCTGCCGGTTACACGACGCTCGCTCAGGTGGCCACCGCGACCGAGCGGGAGCTCCTGCGGCTGCACGGCATGGGGCCCAAGGGCGTTCGCCTCCTGCGCGAGGCACTCGCCGAGCGTGGTCTCACCCTGGCCGACCCGGCGACGTAGACCCGCGACCATGCTCGCCCCGCCCTGAACCACGCGGGAGTGGCGCCCCCGGCCTGCCGGCTGAGCCCGGAGGGTGCGGCCCCGGCTTTCCGGCCGAGCCCAGAGCGGTGCGGCCACGGCTTTCCGGACGGCGACATGTCAGGTGCCGTACTCGTCGGGCAGGCGCATGTTGGGGCCGCCGGCCTGCAGGCCGAGCGGGACCGCGCGTCCCTTCGGTTCCTCCCACGCCTCCTGACGGCCGAGGGCGGTGAGGTCGAGATACCGGTAGCCGTTGTGAAACTCCTCGATGCCGCGCCCGTACGTGGAGTAGGTGTGGAAGACCTCCTCGCCGACCCGCAGGAACGCGCTGATGCCCGGCAGTTCCGTGCCGCGCATGCTCTCCGTCCACGGTCCACCCGTCCACGGTGTTCCGTCCTCGGCGAGTTCGGCTTCGGTGCGGAAGTGGAGCAGCACCGGCACGACCCGGTCGTCGAGGGCGGTGTGGAAGTCGTAGTTGAAGTCGCCGCCGTACGAGGAGTACCACGGGAACGTCCAGCCCATCCGCTCGCGGAACGCGGCGATCTTCTCGTACGGCGCTCGCGACACCGCGACGAGCGTGGTGTCGCGCACGTGCAGCTGCCGCAGCCCGCTGATCCCGTCGGCGGCGGAGGAGCAGCTTGAGCAGGCCTGGTCCCATTCCGGGTCGAACATGAAGTGGTGCATTACCAGCTGCGACCGGCCCTCGAACAGATCGAGCAGGCCCACCGCCCCGTCCGGGCCGTCGAACGTGTACGGCTTGTCCATGCGGGCCATCGGCAACCGGCGGCGGTCGGCGTTGACCCGGTCACGGGCCCGGGTGAGCTCCTTCTCCTTGGCCAGCAGCTCCTTGCGGGCGGCGAGCCACTCCTCGCGCGACACCACTTCGGGCAGGTTTCCCGTCGTCGTCATCTTGATCTCTCCCAACGGTTGGGGGTGGTCCTCACTTCAAGCGGTCCCGCAGGGCGGCCAGCGGACCGTCCCAGTCGCGGGCGAGCGCGCCGAGAAACTGCTGTGCCACCTTCATGGGCGCGGAGTTCAACCGGTAGCGGACCCGGCGCCGCTCTCCCGGCTCGGCCACCACCAGCCCCGCCTCGGCCAGCAGGGCGAGATGCTTGGCGATGGCCTGCCGGGTGATCGGTAGCTGGGCGGCCAGATCCGTCGCGGTGGCCGGCCCCCCGGCCGCGAGCGTGGCGAGGATCCCTCGCCGGCTCGGATCGGCCAGAGCGGCGAAGACCTCCTGCGCCACCGCCTCCGGATCAGGCCTGTCCATCGAGGTACGCAACCAGCTCGTCCAGCTCGTTCGTCCAGCCCTTGCTGTTGCCCGCGTAGGCCACCTTGTGGTCTTCGGCATCGGGCATTTGCGCGAACCCGCTTTCGACCATGGTCAGGGTGGTGCCGGTGCCGGTGGGCTCCAGCGTGAACTCCACATAGGTGCGTCGCGGATCGGTGTCGGGAAGGCCGTAGATCGGCCAGGTGTATGCGAAGACGCGCGGCGGCTCGAAGCGCTCGATGGTGAGGGTGGCGGTGTCGCCACTGTTCCAGACGAGTTTGGCCTGGCCACCGACGCGCGGGTCGATCTCGGCGCGGTTCCCGAACCAGGTACCCAGGCCCTCGGCGGTGGTCAGCGCCGCCCAGACCCGCTCCGGGGGGTGGGCCAGCTGGATCGTGCGCTCGATCTGGTCGGGGAATGCCATGTCCGTCTCCTTATTGCAACTGCTTGGTTGCCACTCAACTTATGGCAATCAACTGGTTGCGTCAACCCGCGCGTCCTCCGCGCCTCCTTCGCGCTTCCGTCCGTGCGTCCTCCGTGCCTCCAGTCGTGCGTCCTCCACAGGTCCATCCATGCGCCCGCCCGGGCGTCCACCTACGTGTCCATCCATGCGCCTACCCGGGCGTCCACCGAGCCCCGCTCCGGTGGGCGCCCGGCCGGATCGGTCGATATGTTGCCCCGAGCCTTTTCCATCCGTCCCGCGATTGATCCCGTCACGAGCCCCGAGCGAAAATCCATGGATTTCCTTCGGCGATTGACGTCGCGGATATTCGCCATTAGTATCGCTTTCACAAAGGACGGCGGAGCTTGACGTTGACGGCCCGCCCGAGGACGAGACGGCAGGAGCCAGATGATGAGCAGGAAGGCGGCGGTCACGATGATCCGCTCCACCCATGCTCTGGGCACCTCGTCCTGTTGTCGCGCCTGACGCGCACTTTCCCCAGCTCAAAGCCCTGACGACGTCATCGGACGGCGTGGCGCGAGCCTTTTTCTCCCTCGTACCCAGAAAAGGGATGAACAATTATGCCTGAAACGCTTTTACCCATGCCCGGATTTCGTGTTCTCGTATTCCCCGCAGAATGGGAGACAATTCAGAATGAGAGCGCCGCCCTCGATTTGATAGGCGAGGCTCTCGGGCGGGACGCGGAGGCGGTCGTCATTCCCGCGGAACGGCTCGGCGACGACTTCTTCCGGCTCCGCACGCGCGTCGCCGGTGAAATCGTGCAGAAGTTCGTGACGTACCGGCTGCTTCTGGTGATCGTGGGCGACATATCCCGGCATGTCGCGGCAAGTTCTGCTCTACGGGACTTCGTGCACGAGACGAACCAGGGTGATCACGTCTGGTTCCTGCCCGGTCTGGGAGAGCTGGAGGCGCGCCTGGGCCGGCGTGCCGGAGTCTGACCCCTTTCTTCACCCGCACGGCCGTGTGCCCGAGTGGCTCAGGGAACCGCCTGCAAAGCGGTGTACGCCGGTTCGATTCCGGTCACGGCCTCTCATCGAAAAACCGTCCGCCTGTCATGATCGCCACGGAAGATCCCGTGGCCGTCCCCCGAGACGCCCGGCCTCCGGCTGTGGGGGAAGATCCCTCGACCTCGACCTCGACGTGCGTTCGGCGTGCGTTCGGCGTGACCTAATCCGCGACCGCCTCCTCCGCTTCCTCCGCCTCTTCCAGCGTCCGCTTCATGTCCGCTGCCCCCCGCTCGACGCGCACGCGGATCTCCGCCGCGTGCGCGTCCGGCAGCACGTCGGTTATCCAGACGAGCCGAGTGCGACCGGACTCTTCGGGCAGGACCTGGAACGAGGCGTGGTGGTGCGTGAGGGCCGGTTGCGCGCCTTCGACCACCGCGTAGGCGAGCCTGCGCGTCGTGTCGTCGACATCGACGATCAGCTCGCGGATGACCTTGCCATTGGGAAAGACGAGAGTCCTGACGTCACCCTCGATGTGGGTGTCGGCGACGCGGTCCGGCAGGAGGCGCCGGTGCACCGCGCCCACGTCGCGTATCGCCGCCCAGACCTTCTCCTGGCTGGAATTGATCACAACTTCTGTGCGGATGGAAGCCATTTCCCGATCTCCTGTCTGGGTGATTCCCGGTCGGCGTATTCCCTCCGCGCGGACACCACTCGGGCTCCGGCCTCGGAGGATGCTCACCCATGGGTACGTGCGACACGCTGCCGGCAGGCGGGCATCCTCCGGAGTTCGCCGGATCTGACACTCGGTGGCCTGCCGGACGGCGTGTTCGGCTCACTGCCGGGCGTTGTCCGTGCCGTCGGCCTGGTCCAGGTGCCGGGAGAGCCGGTGCTGGTTTTCCGCGAGGCGAAGGCACAGGTGCCGCAACTGGGTCAGCTCGTCGGGCGTGAAGTCGTGGAAGATCGCCGCCATGGCGGCCTGGGTCGGCCGGCGGAAGGATTCGATCCACGTCTGTCCCGCGGGGGTGATCTGGGCCAGGACGGAGCGCCGGTCATGACGATCGGGGACCCGCCGCACCAGCCCGTCGCGTTCGAGGGTGTCGACCAGCCCGGTGACGTTGCGGGAGCTCACTCCGGCCGACTGGGCCAGGTCGCCGATGCTGACCCCGTCGTCGGTCGAGGCGCTCAGGCGCATCAGGATGTCAAGCGCCCCCGAGCTCAGCCCGCGCCCCTGAGCGCCGTGAGCGCGGATGCGCTCGACGGAGTGGAAGGCGGTGCGGACGGCGGTCGCGGCTTCGAGGGCGAGTGTGTCGTCGCCGGCGGTGAACCGGGCCATGGCCGCCCTTGCCCCGGGATCGAAGAGGGAGCCACCGGGATCACGGGCGAACTCGACCGGCAATTTATGTACGTCCTTCATAATGAAGCAGTACTTTAATACCTTCTTCGCTAAATTGTCGATACGGGAGGCCCACACCGGAGGTGAGAGTGCGACGGGAACCGGCTTCGAAGGAGCCTGCCCGCCTCCGCCTCACGGCTCGACGGACAGGTCCCTGACCTTGGAGGTCCCGATGACCTCGGCCGCTCGCACGGCGGGCGTGATCGTCGGAGGATGACATCCCCCGGTCTGATTCGCCGTCCCGGGAATCAGACCGGGATCCGATGTGCCCGGGGTGGTCGTTCGGAGATCGTGGCCGTCATGCTGACGTCAATCGCCATCGCCCTGACCCTCCTCGGCTCGGGCGCGCAGGCGCCACAGGCCGATCCCCTCGACTGGAGCACCTGCCCGGGTGACAAGATCGGCATGGAGTGCGCCGACCTGCGGGTCCCCGTCAACTGGCAGCAGGCCGGCGGGCGCGAGATCACGCTGAAACTGGGCCGCCTGAAGGCCACCGGCACCTCCGAGGGCTCCGTCCTGATCGCCTACGGCGGGCCGGGCGGCCCGGGGATCGCCATCACCCGGTCCGCGAACTGGTGGACCAAGCTCCGCGAGCGCATGGACATCGTCACGTGGGACACGCGGGGCTACGGGGAGCAGTTCGGCGGCCTGAGCACGGGCCTGCCGTGCACCTGGACACGCGTCCCGCTGCCCGAGTTCCCCAAGGACGACGCGGACTTCGGACGGCTCTCCGACACCAACCGCGGCTACGCCGAGGCCTGCCGTAACAAGGATCCCGAGTTCTTCGCCAACATGAGCTCGGCCGACAACGCCAGGGACATGGAGGCGATCAGGAAGGCGCTCGGCGGCGCCAAGCTCAACTTCTACGGCGCCTCCTACGCCGGGTTCTACGGGCAGGCGTACGCCAGGCTCTTCCCCGGCCAGGTGCGCACGATGGTGCTCGACGGCACGTGGAACCACAGCACCGCCGACTGGACCGGCGAGCTGGAGAAGATGGCAAGAAGCAACGAGGAGGCCATCGGCCGCTTCTTCGACTGGTGCGCCGCGGGAGAGTGCCGCGACGTGCCCGCGAAGTGGCGCAAGCTGGTCGCCAGGGCCGACCGCACGCCGATCCCCGCCAAGCGGGCGGGCATCGCGTACGACGGACGCGACCTGCAGGCCTTCGCAGTGAGCTCCGCCAGGGACGGCGTCGAGGCGTGGCCGAAGCTGGCGCGGGACATCCGGGCGGCCGTCGACGGTGATGCCTCCGGCTTCCTGCCCGAGCGCGGCGCCCGCTATCCCGACCAGTCGACCGGCGTCACCGAATGCGTCGACTGGCCCCGTCCCGCCAACCGTGCCGAGCTGGAGTCGACGATCGCCCGGCTGCGCGAGATCGCGCCCAACGCGGGCACCGCGAACACGCTGGCGACCGGGACCCTCGGCTGCGTCGGCTGGCCGGTGGGGGTGACCAACCCGCCCGCCCCGCTGCCGAAGGGCCTGCCGCCCATGCTCGGCGCGGGCGCCTGGGGCGAGTCCGACGCCGTGCAGCGGGTGCTCAAGCAGGTCCCGGGCAGCGTCACCGTCCGGCACGAGGGGCCCGGCCACACGCTCTACGGTTTCAACGCCTGCGCCCGCGACCACATCGACCGCTACTTCACCGACCGCGTACTGCCCGCGGCGGGAACGAAGTGCTGATGCCGGGGACCGTCTGGTGGACACCCGTGCGGCCCGCCCCCTCCTCGCGGTGACCCCGTCGCCGCCGTCCGGGTGCCCACGGATGATCTCGGGGCGCCGGCCGATCCGGTAAAGCGCGACCAACGATCTCCCCGGGAAGGTCCCGAGGTTCCGGCTCGACGCCGCGTTCGCCGTGGCGGCGGCGGCGGGCGGCGCCTATCATCGCGAACCGGTGTCGAACGTCGTCACCGCCCGGGTGAGGCGTGCGAGGACCTCGCTCATGAGAAGCCCACGAAGGCCGGGGGAGTCCGATCGTGTCCGTCGAACTGAACCACACCATCGTCATGGCCCGCGACAAGCGGGTCTCCGCCGCGTTCACGGCCGGGATCCTCGGCCTGGACGTCGGGGCGCCCTTCGGCCCGTTCCTGCCCGTCGCCACCGCCAACGGGGTCACCCTGGACTTCGCGGACAGCGACCGGGACGAGATCGTCTCCCAGCACTACGCGTTCCTGGTCTCCGAGGACGACTTCGACGCGATCTTCCAGCGGATCCAGCGGGCCGGGCTCACCTACTACGCGGACCCGGCCCGCGAGCAGCCGGGAGAGATCAACCGCCGCGACGGCGGGCGCGGCGTCTACTTCCCGGACCCCGACGGCCACCTCCTGGAGATCCTCACCCGCCCGTACGGCAGCGGCGGCTAGGACCCCTCCAGGGACACGGCGGGGCGCGGGATCGCCCGCCGTGCCGTCGCCCTGGTCTCGTAGGCTCGGCGCATGCTTCTGTGGATCAACGGCCCCTTCGGCGGAGGCAAGACCCAGACCGCGTACGAGCTCCGGCGGCGGCTTCCCGGAAGCGTCGTCTGCGACCCCGAGCACGTCGGCTTCGGCCTGCACCGGATGACGCCGCCGCCGCTGCGCGGGGATTTCCAGGACCTCCCGGCATGGCGGCAGGGCGTGTACGAGGTGCTGGACCTGGCCCTCACCAAGCACGACGGCACGGTGATCGCACCGATGACCGTCGTGGAGCCCGCGTACTTCCGCGAGACCGTCGGCAGGCTGCGAGAGCGCGGCCACGACGTCAGGCACTTCGCGCTCCTGGCCGGCCGGGAGACGGTTCTGCGCCGCCTGCGCGAGCGCGGCTTCGGGCACGCCGTGCAGTTCGTGGCCGGTAAGAGCGCCGCGCTGCGCGGGGAGAGTTTCGCCGTGTCCAAACTCGACCTGTGCCTGGAGCGGTTGCGCGACGCGGAGTTCGCCGAGCACGTGTGGACCGACCGCCTCACGATCCCGAGGGTCGCCGACCACATCGCCGCCTCGTCCGGGCTGACGCTCGCCCCGAACACGGACGGCGCGCTACGAGGACTCCTGCGGCGCGCGTGGACGGGTGCCAGACACATCCGGCTCGGCTGAACGAGGGGGCGGACGCCGGTTCCCGCGAACGACGTCCGCCGCGTGACCGCGTGACCGTGTGCGTCACCCTGCTCTCCGCTTCCGGCTCGCTCAAGTGACGGTTGACATCTCCCGTCCGACGTCCTCATTATGAACGAGTATTCATGAACGAGTGTTCATAAGAGGGATGTCGCGGGCGCACCGAGGGCGGAGCCGGTGGAGTCGTTCGGGGCGTTCCGGGACCCACGGGAGGAACTCGATGCTTTCCATCGTCAACACCGAGCAGGCGGAAGCGTGGAACGGCTACGAAGGGAGCCACTGGGCCGATCACCAAGCCCGGTATGACGCCGTGAACAGCGGGTTCAACGACCACCTGCTCGCGGCGGCCTCCATCGGTGACCGGGAGCGCGTGCTCGACGTCGGATGCGGCAACGGGCAGGTGACGCGGCTGGCCGCCCGGCGGGCGCGACTCGGAGGCGCCACCGGGATCGACCTGTCGGCGCCGATGCTGCGGCGGGCGCGTGCCAGTGCGGCCGACGAGGGGGTCGCCAACGTGACCTTCGAGGAGGGCGACGCCCAGATCCACCCCTTCCCCGCCTCGGGCTTCGACGTGGCCGTGAGCCGGTTCGGGATCATGTTCTTCGCCGATCCGGTCGCCGCGTTCGCCAACATCGGCCGCGCGCTGCGACCGGGCGGGCGCCTGGCGGTCCTGTCCCTGCGGAGAATGGCCGACAACGACCTGGGCGCCGTCTTCGCGGCGATGGCTGAGCACCTCCCGCCGAGCCCCGCCCCGGCCGGGCCCGGTGCCCCCGGTCCGGAGTCGCTGGCCGACCCGGCTCGCATTCGAGAGGTACTCACCGGCGCGGGCTTCGAGAAGGTGACCTCCACGCCGGTCGAGGCGCCCCAGGTGTGGGGCCGGGACGCCGCCGACGCGGCCGGTTTCCTCGGGGCATGGGGTCCCGTCCGCTTCATCCTCGACCAGGTCGACAGGGCCACAGCGGCCCGAGCCCTTGACGCGCTCACGGTGGCGCTTCGGCCCTACGAGGAGCCCGACGCCGTACGGCTGCGCGGCGCCGCCTGGCTGATCACCGCCACCCGCCCCTGACATCCGTCACTGACACTCGCCCCCCACTTGGCCGTCTCCACCACCCGCTTCCGTCCCCCCGTCCCCCCGGACGCCGGACGCCGGCCCGATCCGCCTCCGAAGTCCGGACGCCCGCCGTCCGGCGACCCTCGCGACCCTCGCGGCGATGGCGGCGATGGCGGCGGTCACCGGACCTCGGTGTTCACTACCATGCGATGTGATGTCACCGAGAAAAGCAGCCGCCCTGCGTGACGGCGAGGGCAATCGGAGCCTGCGCGAGCACCTGATCGCCGCCGCCGAACGCCTCATGGCCCGGCGCGGCACCGCCGGGCTCACCGTACGAGACATCGCCCGCGAGGCTCAGGTCGCCGACGGCGTGCTGTACAACCACTTCGCGGGGAAGGAAGAGCTACTCGCGCTCGCCCTGCACGCCCACGTCCAGACCGTCGAGCGCGAGCTGGGCGAGCTGCCCAACCGTGCCGGAAGCAGTACGGTCGAGGACAACCTGCGCGTCTACATCACCCGGGGGCTGGCGTTGCACGCCGCGATCCTGCCCTCCTTCGCGGGCCTGCTCGCCCAGCCCGAGGTCCTCATCCGGTTCGCGAACCTGCCCAACCCCATGGCGGGTGGCCAAGGACTACGCGAGGAGCTGGCCACATACCTGCGCGCCGAGCGGGACCTCGGCCGCCTGGCCCCGGACGCCGGCACCGAGGCCGCCGCCACCATGATCATCGGTGCCTGCCACGAGCTGGTCCTGCCCCATCTGCTCCGCGGTGGCGCGGCGACCGCGCTGGAGATTCCCCCCGGTTTCGTCGACGACCTGCTCACCACCGTCCTGAACGGCATCGGCCCGGCCAGGACCCCCTAGGCTCGGCGCACCTCGAACAGGAAGCAGCCGAACTCCACCGCCCGCACGTGTACCAGCGCCACGTCGGGGTCCGCGAACTGCTCCGCCAGGATGGCTTCCGCCGCGGTGGCGTCGCGGCTGACGTACTCGTCCACCAGCCGTCCGCCGAGGATGTTGCCGTCGGCGTCGTAGGCGCGGAAGACCCGCCGCTCGCCGCACATGTCGACGGGGAAGCCCGTCCCGTCGGGCCCCTCGCAGGGGTCGGCGTGCACGAACACCGGGCCCAGTTCCTCGTACGGGCCGGGATCGCCCCCGGTCCGTGCCCCCCACCGGCGCAGCGGCGCGTACGAGAGCAGGGCGAGTCGCTCTCCCGGGAGGCCGCGGCGCAGGCAGCACCGCAGCGGGGAGCCCCCCTCGGTGTCGGTGACCATGCGGGGAGGACGCCCGGCGTCGTCGCGGACGCGCAGCTCGGCGGCGACCTCGGCCTCGATGGCGAACGTGCGGAGAGTGCTGAGAGTGCTCATGGATTCATGCTCGGCCCCGCCGATGTGGTGTGGCTGGCGGAAATCGGCCGTGGTTGTGGACCTGGAGAGCGCCCGCCAGGTGATCCGCGGACGCGGAGCTCACCCGGAGTCTTCTCCGCGACGGCTCGTCACGCGCGTCGATCAGAGGGCTCTTGGCCACCGGAAGGACGAAAATCACCAAAAAAGGGCGAAATCGCTCCGGTTTTCACCGCCGCGAGCTATGAGGAGTACGCCCTGGCGAAGAAGTCCGCCGGGTCCTGGCCTCCCGCGGTGGTCGGTGCGGGGCTGAAGGTCGGCACCGTCGTCGTGTGGTCCGAGGCCACCACCGGAGATGGTGAGCTGTTCGAGGAGTATCCGAAGGGACTCGCCATCTCGGAGCAGACCGTCTACGCCGTCGCCGACCTCGACACCGAGCATTGGGTGGTGGACATGGGGGCCATCAATGCCCGGCTCCACTTCGGGGAGGGGACGGTGGTCGCGCTGGGCGACACCCACGCCTGGGTGAAGATCAATTTCCAGGAGAGCGATGACGACGGTGTGGTCTCCTGGGTCTCGCCGAAAGTGGCGCAGCTCGCTCTCCCCGACGGATACGGCTACGCACGGCTGCGCTATCACCTGCTGAGGCCGAAAACCTGACCGGCGTCGGCGTCCGCTCCCTCACGCCCCCCGCGGCAGCACGCCGACCGCGGCCGGATCGGGGCGTAGGTCTCGTTCACGGAATCCCGTACGGCGGCCGTGTTCGACGCCTCGCCGGACCGTGCTTGAGCCGACCGCGTGCGGCTCAAGCACGTAGCCGGACCGGCCAAGGTGCCTCCGGGGGACACGGCGCGTTTGCTAAGCGGAGGGTCCTCCGATAACGTCGATCCCATCAAAGCGGAGAGTTCTCCGTTTCGTTGGGTCATCGTAGGAGAACCCATGCGCCACATCAAGCTCGGTCGTACGGACCTCGACGTCTCGGAGGGGATCGCATGACCACACCCACACCCCAGGTCCCGCTCGGCACGGGGTACGGCCCCGCGACGACCGCGGGCGAGATCCTCGCCGGCGTCGACCTCACCGGCAGGACCGCGATCGTCACGGGCGGCTACTCCGGCCTCGGCGTCGAGACGGTCCGCGCGCTGCGCGCGGCGGGAGCGTCGGTCGTCGTTCCCGTACGGAACCGGGAGAAGGCGGCCGAGACCCTCGCCGGCATCGACGGCGTCCGGCTCGAACCGATGGACCTCCAGGATCCCGCGTCGGTCGACGCGTTCGCCGACCGCTTCCTCGACGGTGACCGGCCGCTGCACATGCTGATCAACAGTGCTGGGATCATGGCCGTCCCGCTCTCGCACGACGCGCGGGGCTACGAGTCGCACTTCGCGACCAACCACCTCGGCCACTTCCAGCTGACGCTCCGGCTCTGGCCCGCGCTGCTGCGGGCCGGAGGCGCCAGGGTCGTCGCGGTCTCGTCGTGGGGACACCGCCAGTCCGACATCATCTGGGACGACGTGCACTTCGAGCGCCGCCCCTACGATCCGATGAGCGCGTACGGGCAGTCGAAGACGGCCAACAACCTCTTCGCCGTGGAGCTCGACCGACGCGGACGCGACCACGGCGTCCGGGCGTTCTCCCTGCACCCGGGCAGGATCCTCACCCCGCTCGTACGGCACACCGGCACGGACGTCCTCCGGCGGATGGGCATGATCGGAGAGGATGGCGAGCCGCTCATCGACCCGTCGCGGAACATGAAGAACCCCCAGCAGGGCGCCGCGACGAGCGTGTGGTGCGCGACCAGCCCGCGGCTCGACGGGCACGGCGGCGTCTACTGCGAGAACTCCGACATCGCCCCGTTCGTCCCCGAGGGCGACGACCCGGTGGCCATGGCCGAGGAACGGGTGCGAACCCGGAAGTCCCTCGCCTTCGGCGTCATGCCCTACTCGATCGACCCGCGCTCCGCGACCCGGCTGTGGGAGCTCAGCGAGAAGCTCACGGGAGTCCTTCTCTGAGGCGTCGCGCGTTGGACGGGTTCGAACCGGATGACGATTCCGGCGAGGTCACCTCAACGGCCAGGTGCCCCCGGCGCGCATGGCGGGCCGGGGGCACCTGGAACGTCTCACAAGGTCAGTGCACGACGTAGCGGTTCACTAGTAGACGACGTAGCAGTTCACGCCGTCGGACTCGCGGTAGCACTTGGCCGTCTCCAGCCCGTTGATCTTGGTGTAGACGTTGGCGGCGAGCCGGTGCCAGGTGCCGTGCATGCTCAGCCAGTACGGCTCGGACTGGATGGTGAACGCGTCGGTGTCGCTGTACCCGGCGTTGTAGCTGTACGTGTGCCCGTTCATGCTTGTCGTGCGGCAGTTGCTGTCGGCCGTCACCCAGGAGGTCTGGCTGCCGCCGTTCCAGTTCCAGATGTCGCAGTTGCCGCCGTATCCCGCGTTGTAGTTGCGGATGTCCTTGGCGATGATCAGGTTCTGGATGCTGTTGTACCGGATCACCAGGCCACAGCATTCGACGGCGGCCACGGCCGCGCCGCCGGACTCGGCGGAGGCGGTGGACGGGGGGTTCACCGGGGCGACCAGGGGCGGGGTGGTCGGCTTGTCGTCGGCGTAGGCCACGGAATTCGGCGCGAACACCGATACGACAAGGGCGACCGTGAGCATCAGGTAGCGGACTGTTCGAGAGCTCGGCTTTTTCATGATTTTCCCTTTTCCTGGGTTCTCCGCGACCGCGCCATACGAATCCGATGCGAGAGTCCGATGCGAGAGTTCGACGCATCCCCCGTCCCGCAGTCACCGACGATGCGACCGGCCCCTCCTTCGGGAAGGCACCGGGCACATCGGTGGTGAGGCCCCGTTGAGCGGTCCGCCGGTGTTACCTCGTGTCGGCCTCAGTTTGTGGGAGGTGAAGGCACGAGTCATTGCCTGTGAGCGCTCGCCCCTTGACTGTTAGCGCCAACCTGCTCTCTGAGCTCGTACGACACTCGCCGACGTCCAGGGCGGCACCGGTGGCGGCCAGGTCGTACTACCGGCCGGGCTCTTCTTCCGGCCGGTCCTGCCAGGTGGCCTCGGAGCACAGGACGCGGGCCGCCTCGTGTGGTTCGGCGTCCCTGACCACGTAGTGGTCGGCGCGTCCGTTGTAGCGCTCAGGGCGGAGCACGGTCACGATGCCCGAGACGAAGATCTGGCGACGGTGCGGATAGCGGACGTGCACCTGCCGCTCGACGGTGAGGCTGCCGTCGAACGGCTGTCCGCCGATGATGTCGTCCTCCCACCGCCAGAGGCGACAGCTGGTCCCCGGCGACAGGAATCCCCTGCCTTCGTAGGGCATGGTGAAACTCCGGGAGTTCCCCGGATTCAACTCCTCGGCGATGCGCTCCTCGTCGGACATCTCCCGCAGCCGCTCTTCCTGCTCATGCGGCTCCCAGTCGGGGAAACGGTGCGGCAGGGATCCCATGGCCTCCTGCCGCGCGTAGTAACGGTCGACGAGGGGATCGGCGAACCGGCCAGGGCGATCCTCGGGACGGATGACGCTCTTCGGCGTGACCTCGGCCCCGTCCTCGATCTCGACGCCCCGCGCCCGCAGCCACTCGTGGATCGTCACGCCCTTCCCGCGGAGCCGCTCCTCCGTCCGGCTCAGCCACTCCTCGAAGGTCGGCCGGGAAGGATCGACCCGCATCGAGACCCAGTCCTGGGCGACCGTCAGGGGCACGGGCACCGACCGGGGCCTGAGCGGCGGAGGCAGCATCTCGGGCGGAAGCGGCAAGGGGACGTACTCTTTCGGCATCGGCACGATGTACGACATGGCCGGCGAGTGCACCAGCGGATCGAACGCGTCACGGATCGGCCAGAAACGCAGCAGCCACCGCTCCTCGGGGCCGTCCGTATCCTCGTCCGTCTCGTCGTCCGTGTCTTCACCCGTGGTGAGCGGCTCGAAGTGCATCGTCATGCCGTACTCGAAACACGGCGGCCCGATGAGGAAGTCGTGGCCACGACCGTCCATCATCAGGGCCAGGTGAACGACACCGCTGTCCGCCACGAAGGTCACCTGGTCGACCGGTGTCCAGGGACCTTCGGGACTCGGCGGCTCACCGTCCCACGCCTCCATCCGGACATCCGCCATGAAGTGGTAGCCCTCCGGGCTGCTCCACTCCCCGACGTCGGTGCCCGCCAGGGTGAACATCCCGTACTCCACGTAGACCTCGTCGTCGATGCTGCGGAGCATGCGCGCCATGTGCGTCCCTCGATAGATCCAACTCCGGCCGGTCGCGGGTAGCCTGCCGCAAGCGTCCGACAAAACCACGCACACCCTCGACCGGCTGATCCCTGGGGAGCCGTTCGTCCTGGCCGGCGCCGATTCCGTCCGCGCCTGTACCCGATCCCGTTCGCGCCCGCACCAAGCGGCTACTCCGGCGCGGTCGGCGATAATGGCCGCGATGCTGATTACAAACCTGCGCATTCCCACTCCCCACCCTGGCGAGTGGCCGTTCATCTTGTCCCCGGTCGCGCACCTGGTCGACGGCGTCGAGCTGACCGCCCCGGTGACGTTCCTGGTGGGAGAGAACGGCTCGGGAAAGTCCACGATCGTCGAGGCTGTCGCCGACGTGTGCCGGATCAACTCCGAGGGAGGGAAGGCCGGGACGAAGTACGCCAGCAGGGGACCCGCGACCACCCCGCTCGGCGAGGTCCTGGACGTCGAGCTGACCTCACTCGGGCTGCGGCTCATCCACGGTCCCCGGCTCAAGAGGCGCGGGTTCTTCCTTCGCGCGGAAACCCTGTTCAACCTGGGGCGCAACGTGTCCGGCCTGTACGGCTACTGGGCGGAGGATCTCACCGAGCAGTCACACGGTGAGGGATTCTTCACGGTTCTCGAACGGATGGTGGCCGGCCCCGGCCTGTACCTGATGGACGAGCCGGAGGCGGCCCTGTCGTTCACCTCGTGCCTGCGGCTGCTCAGCCTGATGGACCGGGTACGTGGCGAGGGCGGTCAGATCATCTGTGCCACCCACTCGCCGATCCTCGCCAGCCTGCCCGGCGCCCAGATCCTCGAACTCGACGACCACGGGATCCACACCACCGAGTGGGACAAGCTCCAACTGGTCGACCACTGGCGCCGCTACCTGGCCAAGCCCGAGTTCTACCTGCGCCACGCGCTGGACCGGGGCGACGGCTGACCCCGGCCTTACCACGAGGGGGCAGCACCTGTTGAGGCCGGCGCGGCCTGCCAACGGCGCCGGACGAGCCTGAAGACGCTGAAATCACGTGACACCGGCCAGGCGGCGACGGTCAAGGAGCGGAGGCGTCGCCCCGCTCGGCGGAGACGAACACCCTTGAGCTATGAGTCCAGCGCCGGGGCGTAGACCGACTGCTGCTCCCGGACGAGCCGGTCGAGGTCCAGGCGTACGCCGCTCATCGCTTCCACGGTCGCCAGGGCTGTCTCCCAGTCGCGATATTGATCGGTGTACGGCACGCCCGTTTCGTCGTCGGTCATCTTCCGTTTGGCGAGTGTCCGGAGTGCGCCCAGGTAGGCCTCCAATCCCTGCGGGTTCTGGCCGGTGCATCCCGACAGCTGGGGGTGCAGGATGTCCAGCCTGGTGACAAGAGCGCCGTCGGCGCCGTAGCACAACTCATTGGCATTGTTGATCAACCACCAAAAACCCCACGCTTGAGCGTTTTCGGTCAGCCTGGCCCACGCTTCCGGGGTGGTGGGCGAAAAGCCGACGCTGGCTATGAGAATCACGCCATGCTCGCTTTGCTCCAGCGCCACATAGCCGGTGTCCGGCAAATCCACCGGAAGGCGCGGAACGATCGTGCTGGGGTCGGCGCCCAACCGGCACGCGACCTCGGTGACCGTCAGCGGCGTGTCACGACCCCGTACGACCATCCAGAACATCGAATCGGTGTTCATCAGGCCTTGCACCGTGGACAGGTCGTCAAGATCTTTCAAGAAGCGCGTGTAGTGTTCGATCATCTCAGGCGTAACCGGATCCACTGGTTTTTCCTACCCTGTCGGGAGGCGCGTTCGAAGCAGCTCGCGGACCTTCTCGGAGCGTTCCCGGCGTAGGCGTGCGTTGCCGTTGCACAGGACCTCGACTTCGACAAGAGGAGAGGCAACCATCTCGACCTCTCGGGCGAAGATTCCCTCGAACACCGCGGCGGCGCTGCGCCACCGCTCCTCGCCCGTGCCCTTGTTGATGTCCTCACTACGGGTGATCAAGTCGAGATACACGTTGGCGTCGGGATACACGCGGGGGAGGCTAGGCACCCCTCACCTCCCCGGATGTGGTCGTCGACGTTTTGACCGCCCAGCCAGTCCGGTGCGGTCCCCAGCAGCTCCGCAACCGGTGCGAGTCTTTCCTGGTCTTTGGGGAGAGGCTCCAGGTGTTCGATATCGATACCCTGGAGACCAGCGCGTCGATGGAGGCGAGCAGAGAAGCGTGGTCGCGGCGCGGAGTCTCCCTGGCGCTCAGGCGTACGACGAGCTCCTGGTCGTCATGGCCGAGATCGTGCACGATCCATGCGGGCCTGACCGTTTTCCGCTGGGCGAAGACATGATCGATCTCGTTCAGCGCACGCTGGACCTGGGTGAGAGTATCGGTGTACCGCGCGAGATCAATCCGTTCTCCCGCCCTCGCGGAGGCGAATCTCCAACGCATTGGCACTCATGGCCTCACCGTAACGGGACCGATGCGGCAGGACCATCAACCGAGGCCGTCGCTCGCGCCGCGTCATCGTCGGCTCCTCAGCGATAGGGGATCAGCACTCTGAGTGAACAGCGCGTGAGCATCATGGACCGTTGTCCAAGTCCAGGCGACCGCTTCTGCCGAAAGGGCCTGACCTTGGGGCAGACTCCGAGTCTGCGCCCAAGATCAGTGCGTTGGCCGGGAGTGCTCGCGCCGGTCTGTCAGGTGAGCTCGAACCAGATGACGGTTCCGGTGGGGTCGCGATGGAAGCCCCATCGGCTGGCGAGGTCGTTGACGAGCAGGAGTCCCCGGCCACCGGAGGCGTACGGCGAGGGGTTCCCGGTGCAGGGGATCCGGGTGAAACCGGAGTCCTGGACAGTGATGATCACGCCATGGGGAAGGAAGGCCACCGTGACGACGAACTCTCCGGGCCGGTCACCCGGTTCGGTGCCGATCGGCTCACCGTCGTCCGTTCTGATGTCGGCCGCTCCGACGCCGCTCGCTTCGACGTTGGTCGCTTCGATGTCGTCCGGTTCGGTGTCGGCCGTGCCGATGTCGTCCGCTTCGATGTCGCTCAGCTCAGCGTCGGCCGGCTTCGTGTCGGTGGGCTCGGCGTCGATCGCTTCTTTGGCGATCGACCTGCCGGAGTGTTCGACGGCGTTAGTGGCGAGTTCGCTGGTGAGGAGCATGGCGTTGTCGCGGAGCGGGTGGTCGTCACCGAGGATCTCGGCGACGAAGTTCCGCGCGTTCCTGACCTGGTCGCGTGTGGCCGGGAAGCGCTGGGAGATCACGGGCGTGTGACTCGGAATGGTCGACCAGCCGGGGATTCTGCCCAGGTGCGGCGACCACATGGTGGCGGCCGATCCCGTGGGGTCGTCGGCCGTCGTACGGAAGCGGTCAGCGAACACGCCGACGAGTATGGACAGAAGCCGTGCGGTCATTCCGGTCACCTCCCCTGCCCGTGACGCTCACGGTGCTCTCGTCGCTTCCGGCGTCCCCGATGCTCCCGCCGAGACCTTCGGGTCGCGGCTCCGGAGTCGTCGCCGGGCGCTCCGCCCCGGAGAGGGGACGCCGTGGCCATTCGTGCTGGTCGGGGACGGGATGGGGACGGAAGTCCTCGATGTGTCGCATCCGCGCGGCCAGTTCGGCGAGCGCGTCGGCCTCGACCAGGCCGACGCGCTCCCGGCACCAGGCGGGGGAGAGCGCCCACCAGCGTTCGGTGGCCTTGCCGTACCAGAGACACCAGTCCGCGAACCGGAGCGCCAGCGTGCCGAGGTCGTCCTTCTCGGGCTCGTCGGAGAGGTCTTCCGTTGTTGCGACGGCCGTTGTTGTGACGGCCGCTCCGACGGGTGGCGGGCTCATGCCGTGACCCCTTTCCGGTGCGACTCGCGCCTGCCCGGCCAGGGCCGTACACCCGGCGACTCCCGTCCGTACGGCGACTGTCCGTACGGCGGCGCGGCCATCGCGGCCGGTCGCGCGTGGCGTCCCCTGCTCGCGGGAGAACCCGCGAAGGGACGACTCGTCGGGCGCGCGGTCACGGTGGTGAATGGGTTCGCTGTGGTGGGTACGGTGTGCGCGGGTGGCATTGGGGGCACGGCCGAAGGCAGCCGACCACAGAGCCCGAGGCGACGCCGGGCCGTCATGCGGGTGCGAACCTGGGCTGCAGTGGGCTGCTCCCACAGATGCCCGGGCCGATGCGGCAGGCTGGCGGCGTCGTGCGCGTACGGGGGATGGCCACACCAGCGGCAGCCCAGGGGCGAGGGCGGCTGCTCGGCATGCCAGCGGACCCGGATGATCTTGGGGGTTCTATTAGGGTTGGACACAGGTCGCACCTCCAGTGTGCGGTCGAGGTTCTGCCAGACGACGCCATTCGTCTGGCAGAACCGTTTTCTGGAGCGTCCTCAGCCTGGTGATGGCACCAGACGAACCGAGCTCTCCCGGCCCGCATTGGGCTGCCATCTCCGAGGGACTGCTCTCTCAGAGTTTCAAAAGGTGCGTTAGGTGAGAGTCACACCTAGATCACTCTGCGTGATGGATACTCTTCACATAGTGGCGGCCGACCACAGAATTTTCAAGGCCAAAATTTCATCGCCGGTATTGTCTAGTTTCGGCGGGCAGATTACGTGATTCGCTTACTTAACGTGTGAGAAGAGGGCAGATGACCGGTAGTCCGACCGTCAAACGGCGGCGTCTGAGCGCCGAGCTCATCCGGCTACGTGAGCAAGCCGGTCTCACCCACGATGAGGTTGCCAGGCGCTTGGAATGGTCGCGTGGCCGCCTCACCCACATGGAGCAAAATAAGTGGGTTCTGCCTGATATCGGTAACATTCGGCTTCTGCTCGACCTCTACAACGTTGTTGACCCCGCCATGCATGAGGCGATACTCGATCTTGCCCGACAGTCTCGGGAAAGGGGCTGGTGGGCCAAGTACAAGGACGTGTTTGGTGGCAGCCTCCCCGGCTTCGAGGCAGAGGCGACCCAGATCCGCACCATCGAGCTCGTGACCATCCCCGGCCTGCTGCAAACGGCTGATTACGCCACTGCGATCTTCCAGGCCGGACAGGTCCTCGATCAAACCGCGGTCCAGCGGCGTGTTGAGGCGCGTCTGGCCCGGCAAGCAATCCTCAACCGTGACAACCCGCCGCAGATCTGGGCCGTCATCGACGAGGCCGCGCTGAGAAAGATGGTCGGTGGTCCCAAGGTCATGGCGGAACAGCTCGGCCATCTTGCTGACATGGCGATGCGATCGAACATCGCTGTCCAAGTGCTGCCTGACTCAATCGGTGCACATGCGGCGATGGGGAGCGGGTTCGTCATCTTGGACTTCATGGGCGATCTGGATCCGTCGATCGTCTATTTGGAGACACCGACAGACAATCTCTTCCTGGAGCGACCGGAGGAGATTCAGGCGTATACGCTCACTTTTAACCGCGTAGTGGCGGCAGCCCTGACTGTCGAGGAGTCCGTACGTTATGTGGCTGCCCTGGCTGATCAGCTACAGCAGGAATAGAGGCGACGACTGTGGATCGAATCCCCTCAGGACTCATCTGGCGCAAGAGTAGCCAGAGTGCTCAGCAGGACAACTGCGTAGAGACGGCGGTCCTTCCCGGCGGAGGCTGTGCTGTACGAGACAGTAAGGATCCGAATGGGCCGGTGCTAAGTTTTACCAACGATGATTGGCATAAATTTCTTAGCAGCGTCAAGAGCGGACTATTTGAAGACCTAAGTCATTAATCGAAAGACATTTAAGCTCTTCGCGGCGCGAAGTCAATTGGCCGACAAGCGAGGGACTTGGGTAGCGGCTAGAGAGATTTGCGATGATCACTCTGGGGGAGTGTCGTTTTGTGTAATTCCCGATGATACCTAATGAAATTGAGGTCGACACGATGCTTCGGAGCTACTCGGAGGTCGTCGATGAGCTCCCCGGTTATCTCGTCAACGACTTGGAAGTTATCGTCGATCGTGACTGCCCCAAGATCAAATAGTGTGCGGTGATTTGGGCATAGGCATAGAATATTGTTCAGTGTGTCTGGGCCGTTATGAGGGATGCCTAAGCCGCGAATATGGGTAGTCTCAGCATATCTTAGTCCCCCAATCGTTTCGAGTGCTATACCGCAGATCTGGCACTCATTGTTATACATCTTTTTAATTCGCTCAGATAGTTGTCGATCTTGATAAATGCCGCGAGAAATTAGCTCCCACCGATCGGGGGAAATGTGCGGCTGGGAGTGTTGATTCTCTGCATTTGGATATTCTGCATCTGATTCGTCGTTCAGGGCTTCTAGGCGAAACTGTAAAATTCTAAAGCCATCTAAACCTATCGTGGACCAGTGGTCGGCGACGGTAAACAGGCCATCATAGCTGTATCCGCTAGATGGAGAATATTCAGTTCCTGCGTCTGCCCCACGAATTACTCGGACGGGCAAGCGGCTCATTTGGCTGGCGATCAAGGCGGCATTTCCTGGATCGTTTGCTTGCTGGCTAGATATCTGTTTCTTAGTATCAGGGTCCCTGCCGCCGTGACCTGTGTAGATGATGAGGTCACCGTGGTCTTGATCGTCCTTGTAGCCACCTGATATGCAGATTGATTCTGCACCTCCTGCACGCTGAGTTCCGCAAATCCCGGCTTGCAGAGGGCGGTGAACCTTCGCGTCATGCAGTGCTTTCCGATCGGGGAATTCTGTTCCTATCTCAATGCCGGGGACAGGCCCGTAGCCGGGAGGATTCGATCCTGAAGGGATAACGGCTCGATTATTGATGAGCTCTAAATGTCCGGCTGTGTTGCGATTGAGTATTTGCGGTAATGGCCGTGCTTTGGATTGCAGGGCTCGGTGAATATGGTTAAATATCTTGTCTAGTGATAGGCGCCTTGGGTGACCCTCGATCCCGTTTTTGAAAACCTCGACAAGCTCGGCTGTGAAGCTCGTGTACAGTTCTCCAGGAGGTGCTAGGGATTTTTTTGTTTTCGAGGCTGAAGTTATTACGCATGTGCCTTCAATATTCGCCTGGTCCGATATGTTGTTCTCATGGCCAGACATAGTGCCAAGGGCATACCCGCTGTAACAGCAATCCAGTATAACTACCCGCCGCTTCGCATTACTATGTACTATTGCTCGCCGGATATGGTCATAGGCAACAGCCGTGAAAGCAACACGCCTTAAATCGCTATCCGAGTCAGTGAGCGTTAAATATAATTCTCCAGCTTCTGAGTCGGCCAACCCGTGCCCTGCGAAATAAACGAATAATGTATCAGTCGCTTCCTCTGCCGCTGTTACGATCGGATCGATCATCTCGGAGTGCTTAGTTGGCTCGGGAATAACTTTGCAATTTTGCGGTGGAAGCCCCCAGGTTCTGTGGTCGCAGAGAGACTCTTTTAATGCTGCTAGATTGTTGGCTACAGCCGGTAAATCTGGCATATTCTCAAGGCTGTATTTGCTTGTTCCGATGAGGACTGCGCGTGACAGGCGAGGGTCGGGAAGCTTCACTCGGAGTCCTCTTTGAAGGACTGAATTATTTTCTTCATGGTCTCCTCATCGTCTCTCTCGACGGTAATTTCAAGGTCGCCACGCTTGAATGTCACCTTGGGCTTTTCTCTGCGCGTATACCGCCAGGCAAGATAAGCTAATGTGAGGTTGGCTACCTCGAAGCTATTGTTTAGAACTAGTTCGATAGCTTCTAGTGCGGTGCCCATCTCGCTTTCTTGGGGTGGTCTCCATTGCAAAGACACTCGTGCATGCTGCCGAATGTCTTCGTCACTCCGTAGCCAGTTATAAAAAGACTGCAGTTCTTTTCCCGCTTCTTCGCCGTTCATTCCTATGCGGATGGTATTGGCGGTCATGCTATCTCCTCTTTTCTGAATAAAGAAAGTGTTGAAATAGTCCTTGCGTATGATGAATAAGAAAAGACACCTCGCGTCAGATCCCACTAAGATCATACGATATCCGCACAGTTGTCCCGAAGTGGAGGTATGCCTGATTCGTTACGCTGGACACGGCGGCTGACACTGGCCTCGCTTGCCGCCTTTGACCAGCAGGTTTGTCTATGCGGTCCTTAGCTTTTTGCTGTTGGCCTTCCGCGTTCGGAGATCTCATGCGATGTGTAGGCGTTCCGTTTGATTGGCCAACGGAAAAGCGGCGTATGTGTCATTAGATGGACGATAGATGCATCGATGGGACAAACATCGCGATTATGGCTTAGGGTTCCGGGCTATGAGTGATCTCACGCCTGGTGTCTACGAGCAACTCGTCACCCAAGCTCTTAGCCGACGGTTGCAAGCGGTTCCAGGTGAGCTGACGAAGCTTGTGCCTGTTGATGGCGTGGAGGCAGAGGACTATCTCGTCCGGCATATTGCCGGCCTGACTCGCCATGCATTACGTGCAGCCAAGTCCCCCGAGCAGCAGATCGACCGAGCGAATCACGTCGCCGAGGTGATCATCAGAGCGTTCCTCGACACTGATGACGAAGGGGAACGGGTATCGCAGCCGGGGCAGCTGCTCACCGAGGTGCGGCAGCCGTCGGGAGCTCCTGGGCGGCCAGAGCCGTTGATCAGACCCGAGACCCCGCTATCTGCCAGTGCTCTCCTTGTGAACGGGCGGGGCCAGCCGAGTATCGGTACCGAAGTCATGCGGGAGTTCGCGACCGCCGACCGGGTGGATCTGATCTGCGCCTTCATCAAGTGGTACGGCCTGCGTCTCATCGAAGGACCGATCAAGGAGTTCATCGCCAGGGGTGGTGAGCTCAGAGTGATCACCACGACATACATCGGGGCCACAGACAGGACCGCGTTGGATCGCCTGGTGGCCCTCGGTGCCACCGTCAAAATCTCCTACGAGACGCTCAGCACCAGGCTCCACGCCAAGGCATGGATGTTTCACCGGAACACCGGATTCTCGACTGCCTATGTCGGCTCGTCCAACCTGTCGAAGGCCGCGCAGTTGGACGGCCTGGAGTGGAACGTGCGGCTCTCTCAGGTCGAACAGGCTCATCTGCTTTCGACGTTCACCGCCACCTTCGAGCAGTACTGGGCTGATCCGGCGTTCGAAGGCTACGATCCGGCTCGCGATGGAGCTCGGCTAACTGAGGCGCTCAAGCGCGAAGGCGGGTCAACCCCAGCTGAACTGCCTTTGGAGATTGCCACGCTGGATGTGCTCCCGCGCTGGTATCAGGCCGAGGCGCTGGAAGAGCTGGAAGCCGAACGTGAGGTGCATGGCCGTACGCACAACTTGGTTGTCATGGCGACCGGCACTGGCAAGACCGTGGTTGCTGCGCTCGACTATCGACGACTGGTCGCTGCTGGGAAGGTTGACAGTGTGCTGTTCGTTGCTCACCGCGAAAGCATCCTGAGCCAGAGCCAGGCCACTTTCCGGCAGACGCTCCGGGATGGGGATTTCGGAGAGAAGCTCGTCGCCGGGAATCAGCCGAAGAAATGGCGGCATGTCTTCGCTTCGATTCAGTCGTTGGCTAACATCAACCTCGATGAGCTAGATCCCGCCCGATTTGACATGGTGATTGTGGATGAGTTCCACCATGCGGAGGCTCCTACGTATCGACGGCTGCTAGAGCATCTTCAGCCGCGTTACCTCCTCGGTTTGACTGCTACTCCTGAGCGAACCGACGGCATCAATGTTGGAGCGTTCTTTGACGGGCGGATCGCCTACGAGTTGCGCCTCTGGCAGGCGCTTGAGCAGCAGCTTCTTGCCCCGTTCCACTACTTCGGCATTCACGACGACGTATCACTGGCTGATGTGGCTTGGCGCCGTGGACACTATGACGAGAAGGCGCTCAATGAGCTCTACACCGGGAACCACGCCCGAGTTCATCTCATTTTGCAAGCGGTACAAGACAAGATTGCCCACCCGGGCGAGATGCGTGCCCTTGGTTTCTGCGTGAGCGTGCAGCATGCCAAATTCATGGCTAATCAATTCACCAAGCACGGCATCCCCTCTTTGGCTGTGACTGGCGAAACGTCACGCGATGAGCGCCGCCATGCCGTGCAGTGTTTGAGGAAACGTGAGGTCAACGTACTGTTCACCGTGGACCTGTTCAACGAAGGTGTGGACATCCCAGAGGTGGACACCGTTCTCTTCCTGCGCCCTACAGAGAGTGCCACAGTCTTTCTGCAGCAGCTCGGTCGCGGTCTACGGCGTGATCCGGACAAGACATGTCTCACTGCCCTGGATTTTGTTGGACATCAGCGTGCCGAATTCCGCTTTGACCTGCGGCTATCTGCCCTTACGGGAGTGTCTCGGCGTAAGCTTCCCGGAGCGTTGGCCAACCCCACGCTTCCTGCTGGATGTCACCTCCAGCTCGACAACGTAGTAACCGAGATGGTCCTCGATAACATACGCCGCGCGCTCCGTCTCTCGTGGAACGACTTGATCGCTGAGCTCCGCTCGATGCCTGAGATCTCCCTCGCTGAATTCTTGGCAGAGACAGGTCACGAGCTCGAAGACCTTTATCGTTCCGGTAGGGGAGGTTGGTCTGAACTGCGGCGCCGCGCCGAGAACCGTCCAGTGGCCGACGAGGAGACCGACCGTAGGCTCGGCCGGGCCATTGGCCGTCTCCTCCATGTGGACGATCCCTTGCGGTTGGCTCAGCTCCGCGGTGATGATGCCGCTGTCGATCCCCGTCTGCTCGCAATGCTGCACGTAGCTCTGCTCGGTGGAAACGTGTCCTTCGATGGAGGGAACGCCGTCCTGAAACTACTGGCCGCTCATCCTCATCGCGCCGAGGAAATACGCGCTGTGTCGTCGATCCTGGAAGGGCGCATGCATCGGGTCACTCGCGAGATCGCTGGTCTGCCGCTGCGCTTGCACGCTCGATACTCCAAGAACGAGGCACTGGCAGCTTTTGGTGTCGACCGCCCTGGCAACGTCCGCGAGGGGGTGAAGTGGATTCCTGAGGCCGGAGCCGATGCCTTCTTCGTGACCTTGCGCAAGACCGAGGGCTTCTCACCAACCACTATGTACAACGATCGGGCAATCAGTCCGACGCTCTTCCACTGGGAGTCGCAGAGCACCACGCGGACCTCGTCGCCGACCGGTCAGCGCTATGTCAACGGCGGTTCGACCGTGCACCTCTTCCTCCGTGAGTCCAAAGAGGAGGACGGCTCCCTCGGCGCTCCGCCGTTCTTTTACGCCGGACCCATGACCTACGTGTCGTCCGAAGGTGACCGGCCAATGCAGATCCTCTGGCAACTGGCATTCACCCTTCCCGCAGACATCTTTCACCAGGCCAGTCTCACGACTACTTGAGTAGCGGCGACGCATTGGCGATTGACCAGGCTCTTATCGTGGGAGGGTGCTGACGATAGGAGTCGACCTCGCGGCGGAAGCAGACCGGACAGCGGTGGCATGGCTTGATTGGTCTGCCAACGGTGCCCGGGTCCGCGATCTCAGGATTCAGGCGGATGATGATCTGATCGTCGAGGCGATCAAGATCGCGGACAAGGCCGGTATCGACTGTCCGCTCGGTTGGCCGGACAAGTTCATCGATTTCATCGCGGCTCACCGTGCTGGGCACGTCGAGGTGCCCAGCGGTATCGCAGGCATTAACTGGCGCAGAGAGCTTGTCCTCCGCGTCACTGACCAGGTGACTTGGGAGCTGGCCCGCAGACCCCTGAGTGTCTCCGCCGATTACATCGGCCACACCGCCATGCGCTGTGCGGCCCTCCTCGCCGAGCTTGCCCGGCAAGGCCAGCCGGTTGACCGTAGCGGCACCGGTGTTGTGGTGGAGGTTTATCCCGCGGCATCGCTCAAATGCTGGGGTCTGCCCCACAAGGGTTACAAACGCTCGGCGAATCGTGGAGGACTCGCGCAGTTGGTTGATGAACTCCAGGAAGCGGCGCCATGGCTGGATCTGGGGGTCCATGAACAGACTTGTCGGACGTCCGATGACGCGGCAGATGCCGTCATCTCTGCTCTCATCGCTCGCGCTGCATCTCAAGGTCTGGCGACTGCTCCGGCGCCGCACCAAGCTCATTCGGCGCGCTCTGAAGGATGGATCGCGCTCCCTACCGGACCCCTGAGCGAGCTTCGCCCAACTGACTGAGCAGCTATCTATGGAGCAGGCTGTCATGCGTCCAAGAAAGTGATGGCCGAGGTGATCAACGTCCGGGCTGGCGCGCCGTACACTGCCAGCTCAGCGAGCTCGGCGAACGCCTTGGCGTACAGTGCGATCTCCCGTGGTTGGGTCACGGTCAGTTCAGCGGACAGGGTCTCCACCAAGACCCGTTCCTCATCGAAGATCCAAAACCCGTTGGGGGGCCACATGACGCGGTCGCGGATCGGGATGATCCCGAGGCTGACATTGGGGCGTGAGGCCACGCTGAGCAGGTGGCCAAGTTGGGCGGCCATCACTTCGGCGTCGCCGATTCGGGTTCGCAGTGCCGCTTCCTCCAGGATGACCGCGCAGCGGCGGCCACCGGAGTCGAGGACCTTCTGCCGTTGTATGCGGGCCTCGACTGCTTGGGCACTGTCGTCGGGGATCTGTCGGAACGCGACGACGGCACGCATGAGAGCCAGGGCGTACTCAGCCGTCTGGAACAGGCCGGGGATCAGCGACGGCTCGTAGACGCGGAAGCAGCGGGTTCGCTCGTATAGCGGGACCGCGGCCTGCTGGAGTCTTTGCAAGCCAGTGCGCTGCATTCGACGCCATTCGACGTACATCTCGTCGATGGTACGTAGCGACGCGACCAGGTCACCGGCCTGGTCATCGGCTCCGCAGTGACGGCACCAAGCGCCGATGTCGTTCTCGGATGGCGTCTGCCGACCGTGCTCGATCCTCGACACTTTCGAGGAGTGCCATCCCGCCAGGTCGCTAAGGTCACGTCCGGTGAGTCGCGCGGCGATGCGGATCTCCCGCAGGCGGGCGCCCAGAGCCTGCTTGGCCTGAGTGACGGCGTGTGACGGCGATGACATGGTGCTGCTCACCGGTCGTGTGGATAGAGGTGTGTGATCAGGCGAGCGTGTAGTCGCCGTGGTCGGTTCCCGCCGCCCACACCGCGTCGAACGCCGCCGCGCACAATTTCACCACGTCGGGTTCTTCGCGCCATTCCACTCCGGCCCAGTCACCGTCTCCGGTGAAGTGGTTGAACTGCACCCGCTCTCCGTCCAGTAGCCAGAAGTCGTTGCCGGGCAGTGCGATCCCGGATGCCAGGCGCCGGGGAAGCCACCGCACCTGCTCACCTGCTAAGAGGTTGGTGAAGGACACGTCGTACTCGAAGCGGATGTACTCGGTCACCGGCTCCGACACGATCCGGGCCCGCTTGACCTCCACGCCTCTGCTAGTCGTTTCGCGCATCAAGCTCAGCCACGGCCGCCACCACGATGCCTCATCGGCCGGGTCGTCGCGGTGGCCCGCCTTCCATGCCGAGAACATGGGGTCCTCGGCGGATACGGCGTACAGGTCACGCATCTCCAGATGGACCGCTGAACGCTCGCATGAGCGGAACATCGCGGTCCACTGGTCAAACGTCAGCGCCTCGGGGTTCCAGGTCACCGGTCACCTCCAGCACGGTCTTCGGGATCTCGATCACTGTCTCATGGTCGGGCAGGTCCAGCTGAGCGAGCACCATCGGGTCGGTGATGAGCGGGCCCTGGAACACGTACGTTTCGCCACGATCGAGCACCAGGGGCGATCCGGTGGGGACGGTCACGCCTTCCGGCAGGAACGTCATGAGCTCCTTCGGCACTTCGGCGACGGTTTCGTGGTCAGCGAGACCGAACCAGCTGAGCACGGTCGGATCGGCGACAATCCAGCCTTGGAGCACGTATCTGTCGCCGTCGTCGAACAGCGTCGGCGAACCGCCGTCGATGGTGTCCTTACCGAGGAAACGCAGCGTCACGGGGCTTCTCCTCCGACCAGAAAACGGATGACCACGCCACTGAGCGTGGGCGTAGCGCGATAGCACCTCAAGGACTTTGCGCGAGTTTGCACGGCGTGGCAGGGGCATTGCCCACAGCGCGAGCTGTTCCGCAAAGGGACTCAAACTCCTTGGTCCGCAGGTAGGCACCCTCCTTAGCGTCAAGGCATGCGCTCCTTCCCACTCACTTCAGACGTGTCGAGCTCACTCGTCTATCGCTCATCTCCTGTGGGGGCCGCATCATCGCGCGAGATTCCCTCAAGAATCGCCCGTGTAACGGAGGCTGCAATGGCTGCTGCTACAACGGCTCAGCTCACCGACGACGAATTGGCCAACCCTCGTACCCTCATCCCCGAGGAACTGTTCGGGTTTCTGATCGACCGCATCGCCCGCGAGGAGGACATCCCTGCGGAGGACGCCGTGTGCGTCATGGAGCAGGCCTTGGCCTTCCTGGTCGCGTGCGCGCTCAACCCGGACGCGCGTCTGTCCCCTTCCAAGCAGGTGGACATCGGATGGCACGCCTTCCTGGCGTACACCCGCCAGTACCAGGAGTTCTGCGCCAAGGTCGCCGGCCGGTTCATCCATCACGCTCCCGTCGACACCCCAGAGGACGCGATTCACGACCCCGTGGCCGCGATCGGGGCTACCGTCGAGGCCATGCGAGCCGCTGGCCTGCCGGTTGTCCCCAAGCTGTGGATACCCGCCAGTGAATGCAGCCAGTGCTACGCGGGCTGCGCCGACGACCCGAGGGAGAGCTGACCGTGAAACCACAGTGGGACGACCTTCCCGGCAACGTACGCGGCACCGTCGAGAAGCAGATCGGCCAGGTCCTCAAGGCCGAACCGGTGACCAAGGGGCTCATGCCGGGGCTCGCCGCGCGCCTGCACACCGATGACCATGGGAGTGTTTTCCTCAAGGCCATCTCCATCACCAGTCCGGCCGCGTCGCTGTACGCGCGGGAGCGGAGGGCGGGCGCCGTACTTCCGCCTGGCCTGCCCGCGCCTCCTCTGCTGTGGAGCGGCGAGGTCGAGGGGTGGATCGCGCTGCTGCACGAGTACGTCGACGGTCGCGACGCCGATCTGTCGCCCGGTTCACCGGACGTGCCGCTCGTCCTGGACACCCTGACCTTTCTGAACGAGGCGCTCACCCCGTGCCCCGGCCAGGACGACGTTCCGGACGTCGCCGCGAACGTCACGATGCTCCAGGCCAAGGCTGCGCGGCTGCTCGCTCTTTCCGCTGAGGAACTGCCGCACCGGGCCATGTATGAAACGGCGCTCGGCAAGTTCGATCCCGATGCGCTGGGCGGCGACACTCTTCTCCACTACGACCTGCACTCCGGCAACTTCCGGATCGATGACGGTCGGCCGTACGTCATCGACTGGGCGTTCGCGGCGCGCGGTGCGGCCTGGATAGACGCTGTCATGCTCGCCCCCCGCTTCGTCGAGGCGGGCCATACCCCGGAGCAGACCGAGGCGCTTCTCGCCCGGGTGCCCGCCTGGCGGTCCGCACCCGCGGATGCCGTAACCGCCCTGGCCGCGCTGTGGACGATGTTCCGTCTCTACAAGGCCCGGTTCGGCCCGGAGGAAGGGCACGATTTTCGTGCGCGAGCCGCTGAGGCAGGGCGAGCATGGGTGCACCACCGCTCCACCTGACCGAGCTGACCACATCAATTGAAGACAGCACAGGCCTGACGATCGCCGACCTGCTTCGGGAGAGACGACCGTGACTACCCATGGCACGCCCGGCCTGGCCGCACGGCTCCGTCGTGACCTCGCCGACCGGCTCACCCGAACCGGATGTCTGCGCGGCCCGGCGTACGGGCTCACCGTGAGCGGGGAGCGTCAGCATGTCTGGCTGGGTGACCCCGGCGGGCCGAGCTGGGACCTGCCCGTCTGAGTTTCCCAGTCGTGGGCGGGGTCGGGTCAGAGCATCGGGCAGCGGATGCGAGCTTCTCTGAACCAGACCATCGCTCTGGCTTGCAGGAGTCGCCTCGGACCGCTGCTTCGCGTTCGGCTCTCGCTGCCGTGAGTGAGGCTCTTGACCCTCACGTGGCGTCAGACTGCATAGTCGGTGCCGTGGAGGATCACTGGACCGTGGGACACGTGGCCGAGCTGGCCGGCGTGAGCGTCCGCACGCTGCATCACTATGACGAGATCGGGCTCGTTCGGCCGTCGGCGCGGACCGCGGCCGGGTACCGGGCCTATTCGGCGGGCGACGTGGAGCGGCTGCGGGAGGTGCTGGCCTATCGGCGGTTGGGCTTCGGGCTGCGGGAGGTCGCGGAACTGGTCGGAGACCCGTCCACCGACGCGGTCGCGCACCTGCGCCGACTGCGCGGCCTGCTGCTGGAGCGGCGTGATCGCGCTGACGCCATGGTGGCGGCCATCGACAGGGAACTCGAGGCACGGGCGAAGGGCCTGAAGGTAACGCCGGAGGAGCAACTGGAGATGCTCGGTGCACGGCTGTACGACGCGATCGGCAGCGCTTACACCGCGACACGGCGTACCGAGCTGCGGATCGCCGCGCAGATCTGGGACGCGCTCGGGGACGCGCAGACGGTGCTGAACGTCGGGGCCGGCACCGGCTCCTACGAGCCTGCTGATCGCGACGTGACCGCGGTGGAGCCATCGGCGGTCATGCGGGGGCAGCGGCCTGCCGGCTCGGCGCCGTGCGTGGCCGCCACCGCGGAGAGCCTGCCGTTCGAGGACCGGTCCTTCGATGTCGCGATGGCCGTCTCCACCGTTCACCACTGGGGGGACCCGATAGCGGGGCTGCGCGAGATGCGGCGCGTGGCCCACCGCGTGGTGGTGCTCACGTTCGACACCGACGAGCCCGGATGGCAGGACCGGTTCTGGCTCACCCGCGACTACCTGCCCGAGTTCGCCGTTGTCCTCGCGGGATTTCCCTCGCTTGCTGGGATGGCCGACGCGATCGGCGCCCGCGCTGAGCCGGTGCCCATCCCGTGGAACTGTGCCGATGGCCTGTTCGAGGCGTACTGGCGCCGACCGGCGGCGTATCTGGAGGATCACGTGCGCCGTGCGATGTCGGTGTGGACGAGGGTCGGGCCGGAGGCCGAGCAGCGGGCGGTGCGAAGCCTCGGCGACGACCTCGACTCCGGCCGGTGGGCCGAGCGAAACAGCGACCTCGCCGACCTCGACGCGGCAGATCTCGGCCTCCGCCTGCTCATAGCTTGAACCGCGTCGTAGTGTCACCGTCATGGCGGCTCATGGACGGCCCGCCGGTCATGTGCGGCGCTGAGCGGGCATGGCGCTGTGGACGGAACCGGCGGCGCGACCCGGCATGCCCATGTCGATAACCGCAGTCACACCTGGTGAGCAACTGCGGTCAACTCTTGCGAACAACACCAGATATCTTTCCGCCGTGCTCCGCCCCCTTAAAGTCCTCGCCGGGTGGCTCGGAATGATGGAGACGTCAGCCGCAGTGCCCGAACACCTGCACGTAGGTCGCGGCCGGGGTGATGGATCCGGCGGCCGGGTCCGCGCTTCCCCAGGCTGCCGTGGTGTACATCTCGCTGAAAGCCGGGTTGAGGATGGCGTCGCGGTGTGGCTTGCTGTTCATCCACCACGTGACAGCGGCCCGCGGCGTGACGGAGGAGGTTCCCCATCCCGCGTAGGTGTTCTCGCCGATGGAGAAGGAGGCGCAGCGGCGACCGTAGCCCACCGCCTGGGCGCGGCTGAGCGGGGTCGAGCCGGTCTGCGGGTTGATGTGCGGGTCGCACTGGCCGGGGTCGCCCTTCACGGGACGGCAGTTCTTACCCGGCTCCGCCTTTCCCCACCAGCGCAGCTTGACGGCATCCGCGGCGTGCCCGGCCGCGGCGGCGCCGAGTGTGGGGGCTCCCTTCTTGCCCAGCGAGAGGTATCTCTTCAGTGGTTTCAGGTTGGTCCGCTCGGCGTTGACGAGACACAGAACCGCTTTCTCGATGGTGGTCGCCTGCGCCCTGAAGGCGAAACGTCCCTGGCTGGTGTCGGGGAACGCGGATTGGGGCCGGTAGACGATGTCGATGTTCGCGCAGGTTCCAGCGCCCTTCAACGGTGGGGCCGCGGCGGCTGCCGGCGGTGCCAGCGAGACGGCGCAGGTCAGGCTCAACAGGAGGGCGCCGGTCACGGTGGCGGCGGCCTGCCGGCGGTGTGACGCGGGGCTGTCGGGCACGAGTCGCTGCTGCTCGCTGGAGAGCTGTAAGAGGCTGCTCATGGGGGCTCCTCGGCGTCGATGTCCTTCAGTGATAAGCCGAGGGCCTTACAGGTGCCTTGCGGTGGCCTTGAATACCCTTGATCCTCTTTTTGTCATATTTCAGAGCCGTGCACGGTGGGCCGAACAGGACGAGACCGGTCCCGGCGGGGAGCTCGTCATCATCTGGACGGCCCAGGTCGAACCGGGTGACCTGGACGACGCCGTCGGCCGCGTCGCGCACCTGTTCCAGACGCGTGTCGACAAGCTGGGCCAGATGCGGGTCGACGACGAGGGGTTCAGGGCGAACTACGGGCGGATCGCCGAGGGCCTGGCCGCGTACATGCGCGACGCCATGACCGCGTACGCGCACGCCCGGTCGAGCTGAACCTCGCCGGATGAGGGGCGAAGGAACCGCAGATCCTTCACACCGTCGCCTTGGCCCGAACCGGCCCCGCCGCGAACGCAAAGGCGGACAAGAAAGCGGGTAGGAAGGCGGCCAAAGCTTCCTCGCGATGGACCCGGAACACTTCGGAAATTTCAGCGTGTGTCCGCTGACGCGAGCCGCTGACGTTCGAATTGCGAGATCAAAACCCTTGCGCATCATCGTGTTCGAGCGAAAGCAGAGCGTGACAGACGCGTGGCTCATAGCATCAACGCTATGAGCTGGGTACCGTAGAGCTGGAACCAGAGGTTCGGAAGTGGCTTGAAGATCTCTCTGCGGCGTCGTTCGCGAGGGTGGCCTTCTACGTCGAGCTATTGGCTGAGGAAGGGCCCCTCCTGGGGGAGCCGTACACGAAGCAGCTTGACGGGAAACTTCGCGAGCTCCGGTTTCATCTCGACGAGTTTGCCATGCGCATCACCTACTGGATCGCGCCTTACCGCCGGATCGTGCTCTTGACCGTGTTCCACAAGACGCGGACACGTGATGATCGTGAGGTTGAGCGGGCTCGCCGGGCAATGCGTCGCTGTGTCGAACAGGCGCACACCGTCGACGAGGAAGAAGAAGCGATATGAGCGAGCAGGAGAGCTGGCAGGAGCTCAGAGATCGCCGGATGGCCGAGCCCGGTGCGGCCGAGGCCTACGAGGCCACGCGCCTCGCCTATGAGCTGGGCAAGACGGTCCGGGCCATGCGTGAGGGGTGCGGATGGAGCCAGAACGACCTGGGGCGCGTGGCCGGTATGACCCAGTCGGCGGTGGCGCGGTTCGAGGCGGGGGGAACCGTTCCCACCCTGCCGGTTCTGGAGCGCCTGGCACGTGCGTTGGACGCGGACGTCGAGGTCCGTTTGACAC
The DNA here is from genome assembly GCF_051192615.1 of Streptosporangium sp. G11. Classification (NCBI taxonomy): domain Bacteria; kingdom Bacillati; phylum Actinomycetota; class Actinomycetes; order Streptosporangiales; family Streptosporangiaceae; genus Streptosporangium; species Streptosporangium sp. G11. Next base: position 4,365 of record NZ_JBPJUQ010000014.1, on the reverse strand, counting down.
CTCGGGTTCCCGCCGCCTGAACCGAGACCTTTGTCGCAGAGGAGCCGAACACGCGGTCGAAGCGGGCCGTTGTGTGTCCCCGCCGGTGATGGCCACGGTGATCGATGTTCGTCCGTTGCGAGGACGTGGTCTAGCGAGGCCGGGGCAGCCAAATGGCCAGTGACGCACTGGTCGTCACGGTGACCGCAGTGGTGATCGCCGCGATCAGGATGGCGGTCGCCGCGGGGGCCAAGGACTGGCGCCACAGATCTTGGCGGGCCTCGCTCCGGGTGAGCCCGGCTGCCTGGAGCATTCTGTGCTCCCAGTACAGGCCGAGGGTCAGGCAGGTGACCGCCAAGTTGCCCGTCCGGATGGCGAACCAGGGCAGGGCTCCCGGGATGTTCGAGGTGATGAGGCTTCCCCAGAGTTCCACCAGATATATGGGAATGGTCGTGAGGAACAGGGCCGCCGCTTTCTCGAACGGCCCGCGACCGCGCAGTGCCGGATAAAAATAGCCGAACACGAAGGCCATCAACGCCGGTTGCAGGACCCAGAGGATTTCGCGTACCAGTTGGATGATCGGGAACTCGTTCATCCAGCCTGGCCCGAGCGAATACAGGTAGTAACCCGCCAGCGGCAGATTGATCAGCAGGCCGAGCCCGAGCGCGGACGCCGCGTTCTGTCGAGGGGTGAAGCCCGCGGACGAACCTTCCGCGGCCGACCCGACCGAGATGTGGGCAGGGCCCCCGCGCGGCCGGTGTGGTTCGAGCCCGCGCATCCGCTCCGCGACTTCCGCGGGCGTGATCTCCCCCGCGGCCAGTTTGCCGGGGGCCTCCCGGCTCAGGATCCGGGCGGCGGCGGCGAGCATGCGCCGCTGTGATTCCAACCGCATCACCCGTGCGTACACCCGCGTGGACACCACCGCGAGCCGAGCGGCTCGCCGCGTGCGCGCGGGCCACTGAAGCCAGGCACAGACCGGGATCGCGACCGCCACACCGACTACGGCGACCTCGGAGTAGACGAGTGGAGTGAGGATCATGACGCAGTAGGTCAGCCCGGCCGCCTGCACCGAGCGCTCGGTGAGGTTCGTGCCGCTGCCGCCCCGAGACCACAGGAAGGCGGCGGCCCCGTACAGCAGGAGCACCAGGGAAAGCGAGCCGAAGCCCTCGGTGAAGTAGTTGGTCCCCGGGATACTGAGAGGACCATCGCTCCCCCTCAAATCGGGTTCCACGAAATTCGCCAGGGACAGGAAGGCCACACCGCTCAGCAGTGCAAGCCTTCTGGCGGAGAAATAAGGAGCTGCCGTCCCCGTGAGCCTCACGACGGCGAAGGAGACCGGGGCCCAGAGAATTCCGAAAATCACGAGCGTGACGAACGTTTGGAAGAATTCAGCACTTTCAAGGCGCATGGTGTATTCGTATTCGAAGCTCCAGATCCAGGCGTAGATCTCGGTTGCCAGCAGGAGCGCGCAGGCCGATGCCGCCAGGATGCCCCAGCGACGCGAGGTGACGATCGCGACGGTGATCAGGACGGCCAAGGCCGCGAGGGCCCGCCACCAGACGATGTGCCCGTCCATCCAAATCTGTGTGACTCCGAGCAGGGCCACGGCGCCCGCCAGTGAGAAGGCCGTATCGCGGGGGGACCACGGTCGCACGCCTTGGGACAACCGGGCCGCGACGACCGCTCCGATCGGCAGAACCCCGAGGAGGAAAGCCGCTCCCAGCGCTCTCTCTACGCTGTCATGTCCGTCGAGCAGCACTCCGGATGTCAGCGTGAGAAGCATCGCCGCAATGGCGACCCCTCTGACCGCGGGTCGCATGGTTCGCCACAGGGCCACCAGCAGGACCAGCCATGTGGCGATGAAGACGACCGGATACAGTCCTCGCCGCGGGCGGGGAGCCGAACCGCTGATCTGCTCCGCTCCGTCCCGGAGCATGGTGATGGCGAAATCGCCGTCGGGTGCCGGATCGTAGACGGCATGTTGCCGATCCTGAGCGGTCGGCAGGCTTTCCTCGTAGGAGCCGAGGACGGCACCGTCGGTGACACTGAACCGGACGGCATGCGAGTCCAGTTCCTGGAGCAGCGGCCTCTCCTCCCATTCCGGCTGCCGGCCAGGGCCGAGGGTCACCGAGATCTGGTCGAGGAGTGCCGACGAGCGTTCGAGCTCGAAATAACCGATCAGGCGGATGCTGCCTTCGGTGCCGCCGGCGGGGATGGTCACCTCGGGAGCTTTGTAGTCGGCGGTGGTCCCGATCGTGACCGTGCTGTTCCACACATGTACGGTCACGGTGGCCACACTGGAGAACAGGTCAGCCGGACTGATTCCCACGCTGTCGAATGTTCGAGCATCAATGAAGATCGGATCCGCGGCCTTGAGCGCCGCAACGTGCTCGACTCGTACTTCCACCCTGTTGCCGGGAAGGAACCGGACCGCGACCTCTGTCCGCGCGGATCGTGGCCACTTCTTACTGCCTGCGGATTTATCGGGTTCCTGGTCTGAATAGTCAGTTATGTCGGCTGGCTCTCGCGCCGGAGGTTTCACGGATTGGGCTCCGACCGCGACGCCGGCCGCCGTCAACAGGATGGCGACGGCCAATGCGATCTTGCGCCACATAGCTCACCTCATGTGATTTCGCATACCGGACGATTTAAGCCTTCACGGTGAACCGCTCCCAGTACAGTCCGTCGGAGAACGCGTAACCGAATGGGGCGGCGCTGACTGGAAGAGAACGGGCAGGGTGGGGTTCAGGACGGTCGCGGGCCCCTGCTCCGAGGTGGCGCCGTCGGGAGGGCAACGCCTTCGCCGGGGCCGTATCGGGTTGCTCTGCCGAGCGCACGCATCCGAGAAAGTGGTGCCGCGGCCCCGGTGGCAGTTTGAGCGTCAAGAGCGGTCAGTAAGCTGCCGGGATGAACCGTACTCAGCGGGCCGTCGGCGCTGTCGTGGGTTCGGCGGTGGGCGACGCGCTGGGTGCCCCTTTCGAGTTCGGCCTCGCAGGGGTGTTCTCCACCCGGTTTCCCGTTCCCGCCCAGGACAACGAGATGTGCGGGGGCGGCGGCTGGGAAGCCGGTGAGGCCACCGATGACACGCAGATGGCCGTGCATCTGGCGGAGTCGCTGCTGGAACGCGGGGGACTGGACCTGCCGGACATCTTCGCCCGCTTTCAGCGGTGGGCGTCCTGTGATCCCAAGGACATCGGGCTGCAGACCGAGGACGTCCTGACCAACGGCATGCCCTGGGACCGAGCGGCCACCACTCACTTCCAGATCAATCACCGGGCCGCCGGGAACGGTTCACTGATGCGGGCCACCACCTCCGCGGTTTACTTCGCCGGCCATGGACAGGCCGCCACCATGGACGCCGCCCGTCGCATCGCCGCGCTCACCCACGGAGACCCCGCGGCCTGGGAGGGAACGGCCGTCTTCCACGACCTGCTGCGCGTGGCACTGGAGGGTGCCGATCCCGTCGCGGCTCTCCCGGGCAGTCTCGCCCTCGTCGATCCCGACCACCGCGAGCGGTACTCCACGGTTCTCGCGCCGCAGTGGCATCCCGGCGACGCCACGGAGTTCAACGGTGCCGTCTGGCCCTGCCTCGGCTCGGCAGTCTGGGCGTTGCGTACGACTTCCCGTTACGAGGACGCGATACGCGTCGCGATCGACCTGGGCGGCGACACCGACACCGTCGCCGCGGTCACCGGTGGCCTCGCCGGTGCGGTCTACGGAGTCGACGCGATCCCCGCACGCTGGAAAGGGCTACTGCACGTCCCCCTCCCGGGCTCCGGCGAGCGGGTGCTGCGCCTGCCGGAACTGGTCGATCTCGCACGGCGTTTGGCGGGGTGAACAAGCGACGGCGACCATCAGGGATTTTCCTGATCGCCGGTTTCCGCCCGTACGCCGAAGGGGTTGTCGATGGCGTACCTCCAGTACCCGTCCTGCCCGCGCCGGGCGACGTCGGTGGCGGTGCCCTCGATGCGCACGGGCCGGCCGTCGCGGTCCGTGCCGTCGATGGACCAGTCGACGATCAGCAAGGCGAGGTCGCCCGTGGTGTAGACGTACCGTGGCCGGACGGTGATCGGCAGTCCCAGGTCCAGGAAGCGGCCGTTGGCGGCGTTGAGCCGCTGCCCGGTCAGCGGCGTGCCCGGCTCGGGGACGAACACGGCCTCGCTCTCGTAGACCTCCGCCACGGCCTCCGCGTCACCGCGGTTGAACCGCTCGGCGAAGACGGCGGGTACGTCCTCGGGACGTTCGGCCAGCTGTCGCGTCATCAGCTTTTCCTTCCAGTCGGGTAGAAATCAGTCGGACGCGGCAACGCTAGTGCCGCGTTCCTCATAGCCGGTAGACGAACGTGCGGCGGAGGGTGCGGGGCTGGGGTGGTGGTCGCCCCCAGAT